>DAOUPU010000050.1 GCA_030625995.1 Flavobacteriaceae bacterium | reverse complement strand
GCAGGGGCGTCTTTAAACACCAGCTCACAGGTTGGCGAACCCTTAATTCCAAGTTTCTTTTCTAAATGCCTAACCTCCAGGGCATGATCATTACGATCATAAATAAACATGGATAAACCTCTTGCATCAGCTGTATTATCTTCTGATCTGGCCAAAACTAATGATATATCTGCATCACCATTGGTAATAAATCTTTTTACACCGTTTAATTTCCACTTATTTTCTTTTTTATCAAAAGTCGCTCTCAACTTTACAGCCTGCAGATCCGAACCTGCATCGGGTTCTGTTAATACCATTGCAGCGGTTACACCATCACGATTAAATCTTGGCAAAAATCTATCTTTTTGTTCCTCTGATCCAAACTCATGAATCGTTTCTGCACAATCTTGCAATCCCCATATATTAGCAAAACCAGCATCTGACCTTGCTATCATTTCTCCTGCCATTACATAGGGAAGTAAAGGAAAGTTTAATCCTCCGTATTTTCTCGGCAAAGACATGCCTATCAAACCAGCCTCGTGTAATGCTTTATAGTTCTCAATCGTTCCTTTAGCATAAACAACCTCGTTATTTTCTATATGAGGCCCTTCAAGATCCACGGATTGTGCATTTGGTGCAATTGTATCCACGCAGATATCTCCTACAATATCTAACACCTTTTCATAGGAATCGATTGCATCATCAAAATTTAAAGGTGCATAATCGTACTTTTCTGAATCATTAAAATTGTCTTCTTTCAATTTTACAATTTTCTGTACTATAGGATGTTCTAAATGAAATTTAAAGTCTGGTGTATCTTTATAAAAATTATCCATTTTGTGCTTTTTTAAATTTTGAGATTTTTAATTTTCTGTCTGCCTTGAACCAAACCTTTATTACCACTGCTACTGTTATAAATTACTTCGCGTTCTTTTTGTAATATTTGATCATTTTTGGAATCACTTCACCAACATCTCCATGAATTACATAATCAGCAATTTTATTCATAGGAGCGTCCGGATCATTATTGATAGATATAATAAGCGACGCATCTTGCATTCCTGCCATATGCTGTACAGCACCGGAAATACCGGCTGCTATATATAATTTTGGACGTACTGTAACACCTGTTTGTCCGATTTGACGATTGTGATCTATAAAACCCGCATCAACGGCTGCCCTTGATCCTCCTACTTCACCGCCTAATAAATCAGATAATTGCTCTAAATGTTTAAAGTTTTCTTTTGACCCTACTCCATAGCCACCGGCAACAATTATTGGTGCTTCCTTCAGGTTTACATCTGATTCTTCAATATGACGCTCAATTATTTTTACGATAAAATCCTCTTCCTGTACTATTTCATTGACGGGAACCACAATAACCTTTGCCCTATAATCTTTAGCAAATATTTCTTTTTTCATGACACCTTCTCTCACGGTAGCCATTTGAGGATGCATCTCCCAATTGATAATATTAGCAATGATACTTCCTCCAAATGCTGGTCTTATTGCATATAACAGGTCTTTGTATTCTTTTTTTTCTTTTTTTACAAAATGATCTCCGATATCAAGAATAGTACAATCAGCCGTAAGTCCACAATTCAATGCCGATGCTAATCTCGGTGCCAAATCTCTTCCAATAGCTGTAGCTCCAAGTAAAATAATTTGAGGATCCTCTTTTTTTAAGATTTCTGTGGCAAGTGCAGCATGGGGAAGCGTTCTAAATGGCTCCAGACGCTCATCATCTGCTATGTGAATCTTATCAACACCATAAGGTGCGATTTGATCTGAAATACCTATTAGGTCATTTCCAAAAACCATAGCCTCCATCGGGCATCCCAATTTTTGAGCCAAACGTTTTCCTGCGGAAAGTAATTCCAGGCTTATATCTGCAACATTTTTATTTTCAACTTCACAATAGACAAATACACTTTTCATTTGTTTAAAATTTTATTATTAACGATTAACCTATGGTATGGTTTTCAATTAATTCTTTTATCATCAATTCGATGTCTGCATCTGAATCACTAAGCACTTTATTTTCATCAGTTGTTAAAACAATACTCTCTACGCTTTTAACTTTTGTGGGGGAACCGGATAATCCAATTTTTCCCATTTCGGCTTCAATGTCTTCTACACCCCATTCCGGAATAGCCAGATAAGGTCTTTTCTCATGTAAAGTAAGTATTAAAGGATCTGTAGTCCTGGATTTTAATTCGGTATTAGTTCTGGCGTATTTATACTTCATTACCTGTTTGGCATGTCTTGATCTACAAACCGGAGAGGTTTCATGGACTGTCATCAGACAAGGAAATGGTGAGGATACGGTTTCTACTCCTTTGTCTAATCGTCTTTTTGCAATGATTTCATTATCAGTAAATGACACGATCTCTTCTACATAAGTAACTTGTGGGATATTCAATTTTTCTGCACATTGCGGGCCTACCTGAGCAGTATCTCCATCAATGGCCTGTCTTCCTCCCAGTATCAAATCGAAAGGGCTTAATTTTTGTATGGCTTTAACAAGAGTATAGCTCGTTGCCAAAGTATCCGCTCCTCCGAATCTTTTATCTGAGATCATAATACCATTATCTGCGCCTCTATAATAACCTTCTCTAATAATATCGGCTGCTCTTTTTGGCCCCATTGTTAGTATGGTCACTTCTGTCCCAGGAACACGATCTTTAATATTTAATGCCAATTCCAAGGCATGAAGATCATCAGGATTAAAAATAACCGGAAGTTTACCCCGATTAACAGTACCATCAGGTTTCATAGCATCTGTACCAACATTTCTAGTGTCCGGAACCTGTTTTGCCAACACAATAATTTTAAGTGGTCTCATCTATTAAATGTTTATTTTTTTAAGATTTTCAAAATTATATTATTAAAATCATAAAAAAAATGACAATCCTCATGCTTCTGTAAATATTGTGAACGTATACAGGATGAATCAGACTACGAGAAATCTGTTTATTATAAATCAATGTAAAAAATACTACCACACTACATAGTATATTTTGTTTTAATACTTCAAAACGAACCTCCAATGTATATTCTATAAAAAGAAAAAGGGTGATTTTAAAAAATCACCCTTTTATACTCATTGTGTTGGATTAACTATTTTTTACTTTTCTCAACAGGTTCTTCGGCATTATCATTTTCATAATCCTTCATAAAATCATCCATAATAGCAGTACTTATTCCCATATTTGAAAATCCACCATCGTGGAATAAATTTTGAAGGGTTACTTTCTTAGTAAGATCAGAGAATAAACTAATCGTATAATCGGCACATTCCAAGGCCGTGGCATTTCCAAGTGGCGACATTTTTTCAGCATATGCAATAAATCCGTCAAATCCCTTTACACCACTTCCTGCTGTTGTTGCAGTTGGTGATTGAGAAATAGTATTCACTCTCACTTTTTTATCACGCCCAAAGAAATATCCAAAACTACGGGCTACAGATTCTAAATATGCTTTATTATCCGCCATATCATTATAATCCGGAAATACGCGCTGCGCAGCCATATAAGTCAACGCTACTATACTTCCCCATTCTTTCATTGCATTTTTAGCATACAATACACTCATTACTCTATGAAAAGATAAGGCAGATACGTCCCAACCCGTTTTTGTGAAATTATAATCCTGATGTGTATAGTGATTCCCTCTACGAACGTTGACAGACATACCTATAGAGTGAAGTACAAAATCAATTTTCCCACCCAATACTTTCATAGCCTGATCTATAAGATTTTCAAGATCCATTATAGATGTAGCATCTGCAGGAATGACCTGAGATCCTGTTTTTTCCGCTAATTCTGAAATAGTTCCAAGTCTCAATGCAACTGGCGCATTGGTTAAAACAAACTTCGCTCCTTCTTCATGTGCTCTTTCTGCAACTTTCCATGCGATAGACTTTGAGTCTAAAGCTCCAAAAATGATCCCTTTTTTACCTTTTAATAAATTGTACATATGTTAATTTTTTGATTTTTTTTGTTAGTTATTTTGGTCACACCTATAAAAAATTATTCCAAATGAGTGTTGGCAAAGTTAAACCATTATTTGAATTATAAAACCCAGCCAAAAACTTTTTAATTGAGAAGCTGTTTTGCATGTGCTATTGCTGAGTCTGTTAAATCCTTACCACCAAGCATTTCTGCTAATTCCACAATCCTCTCATTTTCATCAAGTAATTTAATATTTGAAGTAATTTTACCATCAACTTCTTCTTTAAATACTTTAAAATGATGATTTCCTTTGGCAGCAATTTGTGGTAAATGCGTGATGCTGATCACTTGCATCTGGGTACTCATTTGCTGCATAATGTCAGCAATTTTATTGGAAACCTCTCCGGATACACCAGTGTCGATCTCATCAAATATGATGGCAGGCAAATTAGTGTATTTTGACAGAATATTTTTGACTGCAAGCATGATTCTCGATATTTCTCCTCCTGAGGCTGCTTTCTTTAAACTTTCAAAAGTCAATCCCTTATTTGCAGATATTAAAAACTCTAAAGTATCCTTTCCATTAAATAGAAGTTCTTTACCCTCAATCAAATTAATTGAAACCCGGGTATTTTTCATTTCCAAATTTTTCAGAATTTTTTCCAATTGTTTCTTGAAAACCGGAATGGCAATTGCTCTTTTTTTATGAATGGATCCTGAAATTCCATCCAATTTATTTTCAATCTCCTTAATTTCTAATTCCTTATCCTTAATACTTTGCCCTATATTTTCAATTTTACTGATCTTATTTTCAAGAGAATTTCTTACTTGGATCAATTCCCCGACTGTTTCTACTGCATGTTTCTTTTTTAAATTATAGAGAACTTGCAACCGGTCATTTAACCTTTCTAGTTCAACAGGGTCATAATCAAGATTCTCATTCTCTCTAACAGCGTCTTCTACAATATCATTAAATTCAATAATCAGACTAGTGATACGTTCGTACAATTCCTCGTAAGTACTTGAATATCTTTTAATATTTTCTAAATTGAATTTAACTTTTTGCATCAAACTCTTTAACCCAATTTGTTCGTCATCTGAGATTTGCACAGTCTCCGATAAATTCAACTTAATATCCTCTACATGAGATAATTTTTCTATTTCTTCCTCCAAATTTTGAAGTTCATTATCCATTAAATTTGCATCTTCCAATTCATCAAAAAGGAATCTATTATAATCTAATTCATTTTTCTCTTTTTGCTGATTGGTACGGACCAAATCCAATTCTGCATTTAACTTTTTGAACCTAACCAATTCTTTTTTATATGTCACTAGCTCCTCCATATTCTCCGCTAAACTATCAATGATCTGAAATTGAAAATTTGTATCTGCCAACTGTAAAGTTTCATGCTGAGAATGAATATCAATGAGTTGCTTAGAGAAGTTGTTTAAAACAGTTAAAGTTGTTGGTGTATCGTTAATAAAAGCTCTGGATTTACCATTTGGTAGAATTTCCCTTCTTATGGTTGTAAATAATTCATAATCCAAATCCTCTTCATCGAAAAAAGAAATTAAATCGTAATTCTCAATATCGAATACAGCCTCAATAACACATTTTTTATCTTTATTACTAACTAAAGATGCATCCGCTCTTTTTCCTAAAACCAATGATAATCCACCTAGAAGAATTGATTTACCGGCACCTGTTTCTCCGGTGATTATAGAAAATCTATTTTGAAAATCAACCTTTAGATTTTCAATTAAAGCATAGTTTTTAATAGATAGTGAAACAAGCATTTAATAGTAATGGATTATAACAAGTAAAAATTAATAAGATCAAACTTAGGTAAAAGACAGTCCTAATAAAAACTATTTAAATTTTAATTTCTTTCCATTTAGGATCAAACGAAGGAAATATTTTAGATAGAACTTCACGTAGTTCTGTTGTTTCAATTCTCGGTCCATCAGAAAAAATATCAACAATTTCATCACCTTTTGTATCCATAAAAACACGAATTAAAAAGGTGTTTGGTCTATCATCAAATATTTTTTTTAATTCAATGATTGATTGACTAATCGTTTCTTTAGCTCTTCTGCTATCATCAACCATTACATCTAATCCATTTAAATGATAATTGTACATAGCCATTCTAAATGGCTCATATACAGGAGATAATAAATTTTCATTTAATTGATAACGCGTATTATTACCATCAATTCTTTTCCACCCAGAAGCTCCGCCTTGTTGTGCTACATTGACCACATTCTCCGCCAGTTCAAAAAATCTTTCTCCACCTTTAAATGAAAATGTATCTGCCTGAAACCCAATTATCGTATAGGCATAATATGTCAATATGGAAAGTAAATTTGAATCAAAAGCAATTTCGTTATAGACCATTGGTTGGTATTCCTCATAACTAAATGATATCTGCGTATCATTAAAAGTCAAAATTGGAGTTAGATAGGTCGAATTATATACAGGACGAGATACAAGTAACTGAAGAGTTCCGCTAAACTGTGAACCAGACTTAACATTAAGTATATTTATAGTTAAGATACAGTCTACTTTCTCATTATTACCATAAAGAATATTTGTCCATTTTGTATTATTCATATAATCAGTAATATCTTGTTGTAGAGTAACAAATATTTGCTTATTCGATATACCGATTTCGTCTGAGTTGATATTAACGCGACAATTCAACTCTTGCGACTTTGTGTTAAAGGATAAAAGAAGTAATATTAAAATAAATTGAAATTTATGCATGTAACTTTTTTGTGATTTCATCAAAAATATCTTTGGCAACCTCAGTTTTAGATTTTAATTCAAATGTAGTTATTTTTTCATTTTTATCTATTAATGTAACTTTATTTGTATCTGTTTTAAATCCTGCCCCCTTATCTTGTAAAGTATTTAGAACAATTAAATCTAAATTTTTTTTCTTTAATTTACTCTTTGCATTTCTTATGCCATCATTAGTTTCTAGGGCAAAACCAACCAAAAATTGATCTTTCTTTATACCTCCCATAGTGGCTAATATATCTTTTGTTGGTTTTAGTTCGATCGACAAGGAAGCGTCTTTTTTCTTTATTTTTTGAGAAGCAACCTTTGACGGTGTATAGTCAGCCACCGCTGCAGAAAATATTGCTATGTCGGAATCAGAAAAATAAGATTGACATGCAAGATACATTTCCTCGGCATTTGTAACTGCAACTATTTGAATCGAAGTATTCTTTAATTCTTCATGAGAAGGTCCAGAGATCAAAACAACTTGAGCCCCTAAATTCGCTGCTCGGTCTGCCAAAGCATAACCCATCTTCCCGGAAGAGTGATTCCCTATGAATCTAACAGGATCGATAGCTTCAAAAGTTGGGCCAGCGGTTATTAAGACAGAAGTGCCCCTTAAAGGTAATTTTGAAATTATATCGTTCTCAATAAATTTTATTATGTCATCTGGTTCCGCCATTCTCCCCTCTCCTTCTAAACCACTTGCAAGTTCCCCGCTTGCTGGAGGAATAAACACGTTGCCAAAACCTTTTAATTTCTCTATATTTTGTTTTGTTGATTTGTGTTTATACATGTCCAAGTCCATTGCAGGTGCAAAATAAACTTTACATTTTGCTGATAAATAAACTGCCAGTAACAGGTTGTCGCACAAACCATTTGCCATTTTTGACAAGGTATTTGCCGTAGTAGGAGCTATGAGGAACATATCTGCCCAAAGGGCTAAATCCACATGATTATTCCACTTTTCATTCTCCTCTTCTCGATCATAAAAAGTAGAATGAACAGGGTTCTTTGAAAGCGTAGATAGGGTAAGTGGGGTTACAAAATCCTTGGAAGCGGGCGTCATTACAACTTGTACCTTAGCCCCTGCCTTGATTAATAACCTTACTAAAAAAGCGGTTTTATAAGCAGCAATACCGGCGGTAACCCCGAGAAGTACATTTTTACCACTTAAAACAGACATAATTATTCTAAATTATCGTTTTCCTCTTCAGGATCTCTGAAATAAATCTCGTCCTTTAACCATTCGTCAACAGCTATTGAGGTTGATTTAGGCAATTTTTCATAAAAACGTGAAACTTCAATTTGCTCTTTATTTTCAAATACTTCTTCCAGACTATCGTTATAAGTAGCAAATTCTTCCAGTTTTTCAACCAGTTCATGTTTTAAGTCCTCGCTAACTTGAACTGCTCTTTTTGACATAATAGCAATTGCTTTATAAATATTAGCGGTTTGGTCTTCAATTTGATTTTTATCAAAAGTAACCGTTGTCACAGGTGCTTCTGAATTTTTATAATCCTTCATAATTAATTATTATTTTGTAAAAGTTTTTCCAACTGTTTATTAGTAGAGTTAATTTCTTTATCTATTTGATCTATATCGTTTTTCATACTCTTGATCTTATCTGACTCAGGAAATGTTCTTTCAAATTTATCATATGCTGTCTTGGCATTTTTTAATCTACCTGATTTTTTTACCAAAGCACTATTCATTCCAAGTTCATAAGACGATTTGAACTTATAATATAAGGCATCTTCCTTTAAAACTGATCCCAAATGTTCCTCATTAAAAGTTTCAAACGCAGCAATTGCCGATATATAATACTCTGTATGATAGTATTGTTTTGCAACTTCAAAATCTTTTAATTCTAAACGATAGGTTAATTCTTGATGGTACTTATTTGCCTCTTCCACCAGTTCAGAATCAGGGTAATCATTTATATATCCTTGAAATGCCTCTAAAGCTTTATAAGTATCCAATTGGTCCACACTATATTTTGGAGCAATCATATAGTAACTTTTTGCAGAAAGAAATGCCGCCTCTTTCAATTTACTGCTTTTTGGATAGTTATTTATAAATTTAGTGAAATAATAAGAAGACAATCCGTAATCTTCAACTTCAAAACTTGATTTTGCAATCATATATTGAATTCTTTCCAATTGAGGTTTCCCCGCATATGGACCAACTACTTTTTCAAACAATGGTATCGCTTTATCATACTTTCCTTCTTTGTACAATTGTTCAGCTAATGCATATCGTTCCGCATTCTTTCCCTTATTCAAAACTTTATGATACTCACTGCATGAACTCATCAAAAAGATCACTAATAAAGCAAATACTAATTTCTTTATTTTTTGCATTTTGCAAAAATAAGATTAAAAATCTGTTATTAAAAATTTATTTTAAAGTTTCAAAAAAATGAAAAATTGATCAGAAACCCAAATGAATATGTAAATTTTAACGAATTTTTATCAATATTAAGGAGGAATTAATTTTCTGCTACGATTGAAGCAAGTAATTTTACATCATTATCAAAGAGATACAAGCCACCTTTATCATCCCCGATAAGATTAATTTTATCTAAAATATTCCTTGCCAAAGCTTCTTCCTCAATTTGTTCGGACACATACCATTGTAGAAAATTATGGGTCGCATAGTCTTTACATTCCAACGTAATATCCACCAAGTCATTAATTTTTTCCGATACCATTACTTCATGATCAAATAAGGTTTGAAACATTTCTTTAAATGATCCGAAGGAAACAGGGGGTGCTTTCAGCGCAGAAACCTTCGCATGCCCACCTCTTTCATTAACGAATTTAGCAAGTTTTAACATATGCATTCTTTCTTCGTCTGAATGTTTATACATAAAAGATGCTACTCCCTCAAACCCTTGTGTTTCAGCCCAAGAAGCCATTGCCAGATATACTTGTGATGATTCTGCCTCAATTTTTATTTGCTCGTTTAAAGCTTTTTCAATATTTTTTGCCAGCATAATTATTATTTATTTATGATTTAAAAATTTTTACAAAGTTATCAATTTTTAATCGCAAATCAGAGGTAGCTTCAACCAATGGTAATCTCACATCCAAGCCACAAATCTTTAGGCTATTCAACATCGATTTTATCCCGGCCGGATTACCTTCTTCAAAGATCAAATCTACACCGGACATCAAAGCATAAAAAATATCAAATGCCTCCTTTGGTTGCATTTTTAAAGCAAGATCAATAAGCGTACTGAACTCCCTTGGCAAACCCTGACCTATAACCGAAATCACTCCTGCTCCTCCAGCCAAAGTAAGTGATAAGGCTGTTTTGTCTTCTCCTGAAATAACCATAAAACCCTTGGGCATTATTCTTATTAATTCCAGAGCTTGCTCAAAATCACCAGAAGCTTCCTTGATGGCAACGATATTTTTACATTCATTTGCTAATTTGAGAACTGTTTCCGGCTCCACATTACTGCCTGTTCTGGCAAGAACGTTATACATTATTACCGGTAGAGGACTTACTTCTGCAATGTTTTTAAAATGCTCATATATACCTTGTTGGGTCGGCTTATTATAATACGGTGAAACTGATAAAACTGCTGAAAAATCTGATAAATCACTATTTTCGAGTTCTTCAACCACGGCTTTTGTATTGTTTCCTCCTACACCAACAACTAATGGCAATCTACCACTATTTATTTCAACAATTTTGTCTTTAACCAATTGTTGTTCCATTTTCGATAGTGTTGCTGTTTCTCCCGTGGTACCAAGAGCCACAAGATAATCTATACCATTATCTATTTGATAATTTACCAAACGGGCAAGTGCTTCAAAATCGATATTTTTATCCTGTGTAAATGGAGTAACAAGTGCTACACCTGTACCTAACAATTCCTTCATTTTTTAATTGAAATTTTCTTGTTCGTTCATTCTTTAAAGTACTTTCAATATTTGTAAGTATTTTGTCAATTCTTCATTAAAAGTATCAATTTTATTACTTTCAATTTTAATTGATATATCGTAATTATCGTAGGTCTTACTTTTAAATCCCGCAACCAATTTAGCCTTAGATTTAATACATACCATTTCTGAAAAAACGTCTTCGTGAGTACAATAATTGATCAATAAATCAAATTCCGTTCCCACAAAATTCTTTAAGTCTTTACCGGAAATTTTACCAAACATACCAAAATCTTTTTCACTAAAATAAAGGTAATTACCCAAATTTTCTATTATTTTACTATTCTCATAGAGAATAATATTAAAATCATTGGTATCCAAACCAAAATTAGTACTCAGGTTCTTTGTGAAATCATAAGTCTGGAATAGATCCGTTTCAGCCAAAATTCCAACTTTACTGATCTTACGCAAGGTGTCTAACTTATCTAATCCTCGAGTTCTGATATTCGATTTTAAATATTTTAAAACAAAATTTTTTTTAACTATTTTTAGATTCATTTACGTTTACCTTTGCCCAGCAAATTTAAATAAAATAATGAAAATTAGTATTTTTTTCCTTTTATTAATCAGTACCATCTCAGGATGCAAAAATGAGCAAGTTGAAATTGGCAAGATTCAAGGAAAACAGATTCAAATTGATCAAATTTTTTCTCCAGATTCTTCTATTACGGAGTTTATTTTGCCTTATAAAAATGAACTTCAACATGAAATTAGTACAATTTTATGTTACAATCCAAAAATACTGACGAGAACAGATGGTGACTTAGAAAGTGCTTTGGGGAATATATACGCTGATATTTGTTTTCATGAAGCAGATAGCATTTTTAAAAGTCAAACAGGGAAGAATATTGATTTTGCACTTTTTAATTATGGCGGAATCCGAACGGTAATACCAAAAGGAAATGTTACTGTAGGAAATATCTTTGAACTTATGCCTTTTGAAAATAAGCTCGTGATTGTTGAATTAAGCGGAACGCAAACAGTAAAATTATTCAATTACCTTAAAGACAGTAAAAAGGCCCATCCAATATCGAACTTAAAGCTTACACTGAAAGAAGCAAGTTTTAAAAATATTTTAATTCAGGATAAACCTTTTGATCCAACAAGAAATTACTATGTACTGACACATGACTATCTGCAACACGGCGGCGATAACATGTCTTTTTTTAAAGAACCTGTAAGTTTATTTAGTACACAATATAAAGTTAGAGATGCCATAATTGATTATTTGGTGAAGATCGATACTATAAAGGCACAAAAAGATGGAAGATTTGTAAAAATAAATTAAAATGAAAAGGCGAAAATTCATAGAATATACCGCAGCAACCGGTGCCTTAATTACCACTGGAGGCTTATCTCTATCTTCTTGCATCAGAAAACCAGACAGGCACATTACAATTCTACATACAAATGATGTTCATAGCAATATAGAGCCCTTTCCAATTGATCATCCTAATTATCCAAATCTTGGCGGCATTGCCAGAAGGGCCTCTTTGATTGAACAAGTACGACAGGAAAACCAAAACACCCTTTTATTGGATGCAGGAGATATTTTTCAAGGTACGCCCTATTTTAATTTTTTTGGAGGTGAAGTAGAGTTTAAGCTAATGAGCAAGTTAAGATATGATGCCGCAACCATAGGAAATCACGATTTTGACAATGGAATTGATGGATTGAATAAACAACTGCCAAATGCATCTTTCGATTTCCTAACATCAAATTACGATTTCACAAATACTATATTAGATGGAAAAACAAGGCCATTTAAAATTTATACAAAAAGTGGTTTAAAAATTGGAATTTTTGGGTTGGGGATAGAATTGGAAGGACTCGTAGATCCTCTGATGTATAAAGAAACGGCCTATTTAGACCCTATTGAAATAGCCCAGGATATGGGAAGATATCTAAAACAAGAAGAAGGCTGTGACCTGATAATCTGTCTATCACATTTAGGTTATCACTACAGAGGCAAAGAGGAAAAAATAAGTGATTTAACACTAGCACAACAGACCCAAGATATTGATCTGATTATAGGTGGTCATACCCACACTTTTTTAAAAAAACCTACTGTTGCTAAAAATATTAATGGTGAAAATATGCTCATCAACCAAGTTGGAAAATGGGGAATTAATGTTGGAAGAATCGATTTTTACTTTGATGAATTTAATAATAAAACAAGTAGCGGGAAACAAATCATTTTGACATAGTAAATCGATTATATAAATTTCTTAACGAAATAATTAGCTCTTTTAAAATACCTTTTAGATGTGTTACTAATAAATTTATAGAATTCTCCAAATTGATTACCAAACAAAAATAAGTAAACAGATTCAACGGCTACTTTAATATTACAAACCCTTGTCATAGTTGGTTTATCAATAATCAGACGAATAAAATACATTTTTATCTTTTTTTTTATAAAACTGATTAATATCATCTTTCTACACATTTTCTTTCGTTTTCTTTGTAACCATTATTACATAAAATTGTATTTTAGACACTTATTTATTAGACTATGCCTATCAAGAGTTATTTAGCTCATCCTCATGACGGTAAATACAAAGAATTACTATCAGAATTATCAAATATTACTGAATGTGATGTTATTCCTTCTAAAAATGAAGAAATTGCCATTGTTGTAACTGATACTAAGGATGATTTTGAAGATCGAAATTTACAAATCGTAATAAATTCCATTAAAAGTTTAAAAATGTTATCTATGGTTTCAGGGTTTGAATCCAATCAATAATAAATGCTATTATGATAAATAAAGTAACAAACAGAAGATATTTTCTTAAAAAAATGGCAGCAGCTTCAGCTATGACTGCAGCCGCGGCTCTATTTCCAGGTATTATTTTTGCCGAAGAGCAAATTCGAGA
>DAOUPU010000199.1 GCA_030625995.1 Flavobacteriaceae bacterium | reverse complement strand
GCCATTTTGACTGGCGGAACTGTTGTAGCAGAAGAAAGAGGATTTACTCTTGAAAATGCTACTATGGAAATGTTAGGAACTGCAGAAAGAGTATCTATTGACAAGGACAATACAATTGTTGTAAATGGTGCGGGAGAAGCTGATAGTATAAAAGGCAGAGTTAGTCAGATTAAATCACAAATAGAGACTACAACATCTGATTACGATAAAGAAAAATTACAAGAACGTTTGGCTAAATTAGCTGGTGGAGTTGCAGTACTATATATAGGTGCGGCAAGTGAGGTTGAAATGAAAGAAAAAAAGGATAGAGTTGAAGATGCTTTACACGCAACCAGAGCGGCTGTCGAAGAAGGAATAATCCCTGGTGGAGGAGTTGCTTTAGTAAGAGCGATTGCTAAATTGGCCAAAATAGCCACCGACAACCAAGACGAAGAAACTGGTGTTAAAATTATTGCCAGAGCGATTGAAGAGCCATTGCGTCAGATAGTTGAAAATGCCGGGAACGAAGGTTCTGTGATTGTATCCAAAGTTTTGGAAGGAAAAAAAGATTTTGGCTTCAATGCTAGAACAGATGAGTATGTAAACATGTTCAAAGCTGGAATCATCGATCCAACAAAAGTTGTTAGGGTGGCATTAGAAAATGCTGCTTCCGTGGCAGGTATGATCTTAACTACAGAATGTGCTCTGGTAGACATTAAAGAAGATGCTCCTGCTGGTGGCGGAATGCCTCCAATGGGTGGCGGAATGCCAGGAATGATGTAAAAACCTGTAATTTACAGTGAGATAATTCAACATACGTCAGGAGACTTGACGTACAAACATCTAAAAACCGTTTCAAAATTAATTTTGAAACGGTTTTTTATATTAAGTATTTATCTAACTTTTTTATGTATAAAAATTAGGTTTATCAGAAATTAATTTTGAAATGATTCGTCAATAAGTGAAAATAAATTGGTAATATTACACCTGTCTGATTTTGGTTTTAAAACTTAAATATAGGGCTAAAAAAGGATTAATAAATCGTGATAAATTAGATATTAGAAAAATTGAAAAAGATAAAACTAACAAGAAGCAGAATTGTTATAAATAGTTTACTTTTTATAATCTTTACAATGTTTGCTCTTGTGCAGTTAAATGATCCCGATCCAATTCATTGGGTTACCTTATATGGAATAGTAGCATTGGTATCTTTAGTTTCCAATTTCAGAAAAATTCCGAGATCCGTAATTTATTTACTTTCCTTAAGTTTATTAGTGTATGCAGGTTTTCATTTTAACTATTTTACAAACTATTTACAAATTGAGAATAAAAACGAACTTTTTGGAAAAATGGTTTACGAAAAACCATATCTAGAAGGAACCAGAGAATTTTTAGGGTTGATCATGGCTGCTGCAGCTCTGCTATTTCAGTTGACAAAAACGAGTTAATCTATCGTTTTATCAGTATCTTAGAATACATAAATTATCATACCAATAATGAGTACAGCACAAAATCAAGAGCAATTTATAAAACTTGTAAAGGCTAAACTATCTGATAATGAACTCAATTGGCTTGAACAAAAGACTGCCATTTTATCTAATCCCGAAACTATAGAGAAATTTCCATTGTTCTTTAGTCTTGCCTCTCGATTTATTTCCAAGGATATTCCAGAATGGGAATTGAATGAACTAAATCAGATGGAACAGGTATATCCGGGATTTAGTAAAAGTTCCTGGACCAAACAACATATGGCCAGGGTGATCTTAATGATTACATTGGATGTTTCAACAAACAAACGAATACTGGAATCATTTTTTGAAGTATCAGAAATCCAGGAATTAATTGCTTTTTTCAAAGGATTGTACCTCTTAGAAAATGCAGAAGAATTTACCGAAATTGTAGAAGAAGGAATTAGAACCAATATGGTAAATGTGTTCGATTCATTTTCTTCTGGCAATCCATATCCAAAAAGCTACCTCGAAGAGTGGGCATGGAATCAACTGGTTTTAAAAGCATTATTCCTGGAACGTCCATTATACACTATTCAAAATATTGATGAAGGTAAAAATAAGAATTTAGCAGATATGCTTCAGGATTATGTAAAGGAACGATGGTCAGCAGACAGACCGGTCTCTCCTGAGATCTGGAGGATGATAGAAGGATACCTCCGACAAGATATAAAAATGTTATTGTTAGAAAGAGAATTTAAAGGCATTGAAAAACAGGTTATTGATCACCTGCTTAGTAATAATAACGCTGAAAATGAAGATTTTTGGGATACAATTGGGAAACTAATCTAATAAAAAATAAAACTATGTATTATATAGATCCGCATATACATATGGTCTCCAGAACCACAAACGATTATGAAGCCATGAGAGCAGCAGGAATTGTTGCCGTAATTGAACCTGCTTTTTGGTTGGGACAGGCCCGCACAAATGTTGGTTCTTTTAAAGATTATTTTAGTTCTCTGGTAGGTTGGGAAAGGTTTAGAGCATCTCAGTTTGGCATAAAACATTATTGTACTATAGGACTAAATTCTAAAGAAGCTAATAACAAACCGCTGGCAGAACAGGTCATGGAAATATTACCTCAATTTTTAGCCAAGGAGGGAGTTGTAGCGGTTGGAGAAATTGGTTATGATGATCAATCCGATACTGAAGATAAATATTTTAGATTACAGCTAGAATTGGCCAAAGATTTTGATCTCCCGGTAATGGTTCACACACCACATCGTGATAAGAAGAATGGTACAAATCGAAGTATGGATGTTATTGAAGAACATGGAATTCCTGCTCATATGGTTGTCATAGATCATAACAATGAAGAAACTGTTAAAGCTGTTTTAGATAGAGGCTATTGGACCGGATTTACCATTTACCCAAAAACCAAAATGAGTAAAGAAAGGATGGTAGCCATTGTAAAAAAATATGGTTCTGAAAGAATTATTGTTGACAGTTCTGCCGATTGGGGTGTAAGCGATCCATTATCCGTTCCAAAAACAGCCTTACTTATGGAAAAAGAAGGAATTTCAAAGAAAGATATACATCTAACGTGCTATCAAAATGCACTATCAGTATACGGGCAAAGTGGGCAATTCAATGAAAGTGACTGGAAACAGGATATTCATATAAATCAGGCTGATCTACACGAAGGTAATACTATTCTGAGGGGGCAAAATCCCGAAGAAAAAAACTTTAAATACAAAAATTAGAACCGAAGCATGAAATGGTTTCCAGCACTTCAACTGATTCGCCCTGCAAATATAGTTACGGCTATTTCTGATATTCTTGCCGGAATTGCAATTGCAGGCTTTCTTTTTCCTGAAATGTGGAACCAACAATTGGTAATTCAAATTTTATTGTTAATTATTGCTACCATGGGGTTGTATGGAGGAGGTATTGTTTTTAACGATATTTTTGACATAAAAGAAGATAGGTTAAGTCGTCCGGAAAGAGTTATCCCAAGTGGGCGTATTAGTTTAAAAAAGGCAAAAATACTCGGAATTTCTCTTTTTACCGTTGGAATATTATCGGCATCCCTTGTTTCAGAATTTAGCGGTTTGATCGCTGCAACAATTGCCATGTTATCTCTGTTATATGACAAATATTCTAAACATAATAAGTTCTTAGGACCAATAAATATGGGGCTTTGCAGGGGAGTTAATCTCATTTTAGGCATGAGTATAAACACATATTTACAGCCTGAATATTTTATAATAGGTCTTATTCCTGTAATTTTCGTTGCTGCCATAACGCTAACGGCTCAAAAAGAGACAAAAGGGAAAAATAAACTGGCCATTATAACAGCTATGATTCTGGATCTTTCTATAGTAGTTTCTTTTGTTTTGATGGCGTATTATTTTAATTTGAATCTCAAAAATACCGCCATTTTTCTACTTGTTTGGTATATTATTAATGCGGTAGCAAAAGCTAAAGCAATTTTAAATAACAATCCTTTATTCATCCAAAAAGCAGTCAAAATGGGTGTGCTTTCCCTAATCCCACTTAATGCTAGCTACGTAGCTGGATTCAGCTCAATAATTATGGCATTCTTGGTTATGTGTTTATTGCCTTTATCATTATATTTATCAAAAAAATTTCCGGTAACCTAGCGTTTAAAATAGCGAGGCAAAATAAAGATAAATGAGTACTACAAAAAAAATTAGACAACAATTTCAGGTTAATTTTAATTTCGACCTGATTTTTACTAAAAACCTATTTGATGTTCAAAACAAAATATTAGTTAATTTACTTTCACAGAGCCAATTAGAAAAAGGCAAGGCATTAATTGTCATAGATAAAGGAGTAAATGAGTTTCATCCAAAATTGAAAACAATTATTAAAAACTATTTTGACACCCATCATTCAACGATACAAATCTGTGGAAATATTTTGGAAATTCCCGGGGGTGAACCAGCAAAAAATAATGAAAACCATATTAAACTTCTACTTGAAAATATAAATCAATTTGGCATCGATCGACATTCCTACGTCATTGTAATTGGTGGAGGAGCAGTAATAGATGCTATGGGATTTGCGGCCTCTATAGCACATCGTGGTATTCGATTAATTAGGGTCCCCACGACGGTACTCTCCCAAAATGATTCTGGAATAGGTGTTAAAAATGGAATAAACTATTTTGGTAAG
>DAOUPU010000228.1 GCA_030625995.1 Flavobacteriaceae bacterium | reverse complement strand
ATAAAGATCAGGAAATAATCGGAATAGATCATCTCTCCCATGCATCACTATGTATAGATTCTCATCAATAGAATTCCAATCCATTGCAACCACACTTCTAATTCCAGTTGCATATCTATATCCATCCTCCTGAGTTTGTCCTATTTTATTGGCATCAAACCTCCATATTCCTCCATGATCCTCTAGTTGAGGACACGGGTCCATTCCCGAAGCGCCAGGAGTTCTTTTAGGATTTTGGCAGGCATTTGAAGGTGCTCCAAAAGGCACATAAATATGACCCTCATTGTCAAAAGCTATAGGTTTACCATGATGTTCCTGTCTACCATGTTCATGATCATCTGTCAATATTATCTCCGCCTCACCTTCCGGAATCAGAGTATTCTGATTTATCTTATACCGATAAACCACCAGCTCAGTGCTAAAATATAGATATCCTTTATAAATGCGCATTGCTGTGGAATAATTCCCTCCTGGTTGATCTCCAAATTTCTCAACTCTGTTTGCTCTGCCATCATTATCTGTATCTTTTAAAACTGCTATGGAAAAATTATCTTTAGATCTTTTTAGTTTTACATACACCGACCCATCATCACGAACAGCAATGTGTCTAGCCTTTCCTTTAATGCTATCCACAACTACCAGAGCCTCAAAATCAACCGGTAAAAAAAGACCCCCGTTATCCGCATCTCCTTTAGGCAATTTATCCTTACCATCACATTGGATAAAAAGAATTACACTAAAAACAAATAAAACATTAGTAATGTTTTTCAAAATAAAATGTCGAATTAAAGTAATATAAATATATGTGCATTAGGGTAGTATACCCATATATTTTCGACATATAACAGCAAAAATTGGATTAACAACAACTTCTTCAATAATAGAAACTATAAATTGTGCCAGGTCTTAATATAGTCTGAGCTCGTATTATATTAACATTTTCAAGAGGAAAAATAATTAGTGCATCGATCAAACAAGAATAGGATCCAGAGATAAAGAGCTGTCACCCAAAAATATCGGTAACAATGGTAAACAACAGATCATAAGTTTATAATGATTTAAACCATTTTATTTGGATTATTTTCCTTCCCTACTATCTCGTCCAAATTTTGTCTGTGCTGACACCATGACAGCTATTACATTGACCTGAAGTTACAGGAGCAATCATGAAAATCGTCTCAGTATCTCCTGAAACTGAAACATACAACCCATTTCCAAAATCAATATTATTGGTTGTATAGAAATTGCCTAGTCCATCTACTTCAATAGTTCCTATCAAGCTTCCCACACCATTAGGCTCATCATATATTTTTACCGTTGCATTAGGGTAGGTCGTAGATTTATTGTCTTCATACACTGTTCCTGCTAAATTGAACCACCCTTCACCTTCGCCTCCGGACTTATGACAACTCATACAGTTCTGTCCCATTTTGTGACTTTCAGTTTCGTTATAACTTGAGACCATTTCTTCATTACCCTCATTTTCATCACTTTCACAGGACGGTAGTAATATCACCACACTTACAATCATCGTTAGCCAAGGCAATATTTTCTTTTTCATAATTTTTAACTTTTTATTCCTGACCACGTACTAATTCACTTGACTAATAAGAATTTATCATTATGGATTAATAAAACGAAACCGTCAAATATATCACCTAATGATATAAGCATTCACACTTTCGTAGTTTCTTACCACAAAATCAAAAGCCACTTCTAAAATATATCCCATATTGGAACAGGTCTTAAAATTTTTATCTTTTGTGAAATAATACAATTCCGTTCTTAAATTTTCAATATTTTCGGGAGTTGAGATCACATCATTCTTCATACAATCCAACAATTGTTTAATCCTGTCATGTGATCCTTTTAATCTCTTGGCAAGAATAGACCTTTCTTCTTTTCGATATTGTTCAATGGATTCTTTTTGCAAATTATCTTCTACCATCTTTACAAAAGGGTAGTTGTCTTTAAAGAATTGAGGTCGGTACACTTTTAATTTACCTTCAAAACTCTGTTGGTCAAAATCCATGGATCTAATTCTATATTGTACCTGATCAAAATCAAATGTCGGGACAATAACGTAATTATAGGAACGCATGTCTCCCAATAACCTTATTGTATTTCTTTCGTTGAACTTGACAAATTCTTTAGATAATCTAAGTTTTTCTGATCTGGAAAGTTCTTCTAAACTTTCCTCCATAAAAACATCTCCAGGGATTCCCAAAACATGTTCTTCAATCAAAGTTTCTTTATAAATTAAAAAATTGATATTATTTGGAGATAATATGTCTTCAAGCTCCAATCCATAGACTCTGGAGGCGTCTGCTTTTTTAACATAGATATATGTGTAATTGTCATTGAGCATGTTCCTGATTTTTATTCTGAAGGGTTTAGAATTTCCAAAAGTACAGTAGTCAATTTCATCAACGATCAAGATATCCAAATTATCTTCAGTGCCATCCCCATGCAATATATTATACATTTGCTTCAGACTCATATCTATTTCTTTTTGCTCAAACTCAGGATAATACACTCTTATCCATAAAGTATCTTTATCATTTTTATCGTATACGGTTACCGATCCTGAAAAGCGCAACAGATCATCATAAAAAACGGGAATTTTTATATTTCGATTGTATTCCGATAAATAATTGTACAATTTCTTATTTATTGGAAAGGTAGGTTTCTTCTTTGAAATTAATTTTTCTTCCATAACAAAATTACGATAGATCTTTGGCCTCACGAATATAATAAACTTTGATTCTTATTCCTAAACATATGACCAAAACCATCTGGATACTCTATTGATAAGTAACATTTTTCACAATTAATCGTCATACATTTGAATAAATTAAATCTACGAGGTTGGAAACAATTTTATCTTTAAAAAATCTCCATAAAAATTTTGGGAGAATACACGCTGTAAATGATTTGTCTTTTGAAATTAAAAAAGGAAATGTTTATGGAATTTTAGGTCCAAATGGAAGTGGTAAGTCAACTACTTTAGGTGTCATACTGAATGTGGTAAATAAAACCTCCGGGAGTTTTAGCTGGTTCGACGGAAACGTAACTGTACACGATGCACTCAAAAAAGTTGGAGCTATTATTGAACGCCCAAATTTCTACCCCTATATGACCGCAGAACAAAACCTGAAATTAATTTGTAAAATTAAAGGTGTTTCTGCGGACAATATTGAACAGAAGTTAAAAACTGTAAATCTGTTCAAACGAAAAGACAGTAAATTTAAAACATTTTCTTTAGGAATGAAACAACGTCTTGCGATAGCATCTGCCTTGTTAAACGATCCTGAAATCTTAATTTTAGACGAACCAACCAATGGCCTTGATCCGCAGGGAATTCATGAAATAAGACAGATAATAAAGGACATTTCTACCAAAGGAACCACCATATTATTGGCATCGCATTTATTGGATGAAGTTGAAAAAGTGTGCACACATGTTGTTGTACTTCAGGAAGGTAAAAAACTATATTCCGGAAGGGTTGATGAAATGACCGCCTCCCATGGCCTTTTTGAATTAAAAGTAGAAGAGAAAAAAGAAAAATTGTTAGAGTTATTGACCAGACACGAAAGCATAAATAAGGTAAAAGAGGATCATGATATAATTATAGCCACCTTAAGCAAACCTGTTAAAGCAGCTGAACTAAATAGTTACTTGTTCAAAAATGGCATTATTTTAACTCATCTGGTAAAACGTAAACCAAGCTTAGAGCAAC
>DAOUPU010000166.1 GCA_030625995.1 Flavobacteriaceae bacterium | reverse complement strand
CTAATTCAGAGTTTGAAAGGAAAGAAATTTTAGCAGAAAATTTATCAGGCTATTAAGAAACAATGAAACTATCCAAATTAATAAATTCAGTCAGTTTATTTTACGTAGTATTGTTTTTCTTGGTCTCGAATGAAATTTATTGTCAACAAAATTCTCTTTCACCCAAGGTACGTGAAAGAATAAATTTTGATTTTAATTGGAAATTTCAGAAAGGGGAAGCTAAGGGAGCTGAGTCGGTTGATTTTAGAGACAAAAATTGGCGTTCTTTAAATGTACCACACGACTGGAGCATTGAAGGGAAATTCGAAAAAGATAGTCCTTCAGAAAAAGGAGGCGGTTATTTAACAGGAGGAATTGGCTGGTACCGTAAAACATTTACTCTCCCCGAAGCATATCACGATAAAAAAAGCATCATTGAATTTGATGGAATTTATATGAATAGTGATATCTGGATCAATGGAAATTACCTGGGCAAAAGTATTTATGGATATCTAAGTTTCCATTATGACCTGACTCCTTATCTAAACTATGGTAGTAAAAAGAATGTTCTTGTAGTCAAGGTGGATAATTCTGAACAGCCTAATTCACGCTGGTATTCCGGCTCAGGTATATTTCGTCATGTTTGGCTAACAGTTACGGATAAAATACATGTAGAACATTGGGGTACGTTTGTAAGCACACCAAAGGTGAGTTACGAATTGGCAAAAGTTCACATCAAAACTATTGTAAAAAACGACTATAATGTTCCAAAGAATATATTCTTAACGAGTAATATTGTTGACCCTAACAAGAATGTAGTGGTATCTGTAAAATCGGAATATAATCTATCTGCATATGCTTCGCATGAATTTGTTCAGGAAGTTAATATAAACAATCCATCTCTTTGGTCTGTAGAGCAACCCAAATTATATACTGTAGATTCTAAGGTCATTTATGAAAATGAAATACTTGATGATTATAAAACCCCTTTTGGTATTCGTGAATTCCACTTTGACCCCAATTCCGGATTTTCTCTAAATGATCAAAATATGAAAATTAAGGGGGTATGCCTCCATCATGATCTTGGTTCTTTGGGAGCTGCGTTAAATAACCGTGCCCTGGAACGAAGATTGGAAATCCTTAAAGATATGGGCTGTAATGCTATCCGTACAAGTCACAATTTCCCTTCACCGGATTTGCTCGATCTGTGTGATAAAATGGGCTTTATGGTTTTAGATGAAGCGTTTGACATGTGGTATGTGGGGCATACCGGTTTTAGTTATGATTATTATTTTGAGCGTTATGCAATCAGAGATTTAAAACGAATGATCCATAGAGACCGAAATCACCCCAGTGTTATTATGTGGAGTGTTGGGAACGAAATATCAGCAGAAACAATTTATGATGATGGATCACAAACTTTGCAAAAATTAGTGGATGCAGTACATGAAGAAGATACAACCCGTCCGGTTACTATCGCCGTTGTTCAAATAAAAGCAGCTAATGAAACTGGTTTTGCTGAAATACTGGATGTAGTGGGATATAACTATTTCGGACAAGGAATGGAATTCGATGCTAATAAGTATGATGAAGATCATAAAAAATTTCCGGATCGAATTATTTTTGGCAGTGAAAATGCTTCTACTCTAAGTACACGAGGGGTGTACCATTTTCCGGCGGATTCACTAATTTACAATACCAAAGATATGCAGTGTTCATCGTTTGATAATTGTTATCCACCCTGGGGAGGGACTGCTGAAGAAAATTGGAAAGCTGTAAAAGACAGAGATTTTGTATCGGGACTTTTTGTCTGGACAGGTTTTGATTATATTGGAGAACCCACACCTTATACATGGCCGGCACGCAGTTCCTATTTTGGCCTGATCGATCTATGTGGTTTTCCCAAAGATGGTTTCTATTTCTATAAAAGTCAGTGGACTGAGAAACCTATGGTACATCTTTTACCACATTGGAACTGGGAAGGAAGAGAAGGTGACTTGATTGATGTGCTGGCATATACTAACTGTAATGAGGTAGAGCTTTTTCTAAATGACAGATCATTAGGAACTCAAAAAGTAAATTCATCGACCTCCTTGAAGTTATCTTGGAAGATACCGTATGAAACAGGAATATTACGAGCAGTAGGTAAAATAAATGGTGAAGTTGTGTGTGAAGCAATACAAAAAACCGCAGGATCTGCAGCAAAAATTAAATTGAGTGTTGACAGAAATAATTTAGAATCCAATGGTAAAGATCTTTCTTTTATTAAGGTTGAGATTGAAGATGAATATGGTACCCTGGTTCCAACAGCAGGAAACCTGATAAAGTTTAAAATTGACGGGGCTGGAAAACTTGTTGGTGTTGACAATGGAAATCCCTTGAACCATGAAAGTTTTAAAGGAAACCAGATCTTTGCATTTAACGGACTCTGCCTGGCAACGGTACGATCAACATTAAAATCAGGACAGATTACAGTAATTGCAGAATCAGAAGGTTTGGTCTCCGATAGATTGATAATTTCAGTGGACTAATCTTTAAAGGGAATAGAATTAATTATGGAAAAACCAGTCGTTGTTATTTCTTCAGATGGTTCTAAAGCAGAAAGAACAGCAGCCATTATATTAACCGAAGAAGTTGAAAAACGGACCGGATTTCAATGGAAAATAACAACTGAAAACCCAAAAAATGGGAACATAATTATACTATCTTCTAATAATACTGAAGTAAGCCTAATTAACGTTGGCATTGATAAATAATTAGATGTAAAAAGCCTTATAAAATGAAAATTGACTTAGTTTTTTTTAAGATGAGTTTATTAATAATTCTCTTATTTAGTTTGACAAAATGCACTAGTCCAAAAACAGCAGAGAAGAAAAATGAGCCTCAAACAGAAAAAATTAAACCCGTATTAATTAATGGGAAAGCAAGATTTATAATTGGAACCTATCATAATCCAAAGGATTTAAGCGAATTAAAAAGATTAAGTGATAATGGTTTTAATCTGGTTCGTTCTGCACCGGATAGCAGTGCATTGGATATGGTTGAAGAAGCTGGCCTAAATGCCTGGATCAATACCGGTAATAAAATTGATTTTTCAAAAGACAGAGAGCAACGAAAGGAACAATTGACCAGTTTGATCAATGAATTCAAATATCACCCCGCCCTGGCAGTATGGGAAATTCCTGATGAGGCGCTTTGGAGTCTTGGATATCCAATATATGAGTTTCTTTTTTATGGTAAGCAATGGTCAGAAAATCAGCAGGACAGTCTATTAAATGAATTGGAAGTAGCCATCCCAAAAAAAGCAAAAGGCATAGCGGATGGCAGTACATATTTACGTCAACTCGATCCTATACATCCGATCTGGATGAACCATGCACCACGAAACACCTTAGCTCAATTAGGTCTTTTCTCGAGATCTGCAGATATTGTAGGTTGTGATATCTATCCTGGAAAAAAGGGAGCAAACGGACATAATGAACTGCATAACCATAGACTGTCATCTGTTGGTGCCTATACAGAGCTTATGCAGGATGCTGCACCTAATAAACCAATCTGGATGGTTTTACAAGGATTTTCATGGGATCTGTTAAAGTTAAAAAATCCCAAACCAGAAGATCTGGATCCGGCGAAGTTTCCCACTTACAAACATTCGCGCTTTATGGCATGGGATGCTATTTTACACGGTGCTAAAGGCATATTGTACTTTGGTTCATTCACTCTTAGTTCAAAATCGCTTTTTTGGAATTCCATATTGGGTGTTACCAAAGAGATTGCTGCTTTGGAGCCGTTTCTATTAGAAGAAGAATTAAAAGATAAGATTAAAATAGATCCAATCCAATTTACCTCATCGGTGAAAACACGATTTGCTTCTACCCTTCGAAAACATAATGATGATTATTTATTGGTAGTATTGCAGGAAGATCTCAGTCAGGCGCTTAATATTTCCGGATTGGACTTTTTGGAAGGGAAGACACTTTATGAATTAACCTCCGATCGCACTTATGTGGTTAAGAACGGAAAGATCAGGGTGTGGTTTGGAAGAGAGCCACATGTGCTGTGTACTTCTAAAAAATATGATGTTGTACATGAGTCGCAATTCCCTCTTACATGGGATAAAGAAGATAATTTTCCTTTGAACGAAATATAGAGAAACAATGGGTCAACTGATTAAAATAATACTAAAAATATTCCTGTACTTACTGGGGACTGCTGTTACAATTGCACTTCTTTTACTTATAGGAGCCAAACTTAAGTATTATAGTATTGTTCTTCCAACAGCAAAAAATCAATCGGAGAATATTAGTCCCGGAATTTTCGGGCAATATGTCAATAATTTTATAGGAACCGGTGGTTTCCCTGCTTGGGTATGTGGCATGAATTTTCCTGGTGCAACTGTTCCTTTTGGGATGGTTCGGTTAAGTCCGGAAACTATTACCTTAGTACCGGAGAATTACTTGGTACCGGAAAGGAAAGCCTTAAATACTTCCGGATATTATTATGGTGATAATAGGATGCTAGGATTTAGTCATACCAGACTTGCTGGAACAGGGGCTACGGACGGTGGACATCTGCTCTTTACCCCTACTACCCGACCAAAAAATATAGATTATCAAGAAGATTTTTATCATAATTTTTCACATAATGATGAAATAGCTTTCCCCGGTTATTACAGTGTTAATTTTAAGGATGAACATATTCTTTCGGAATTAACAGCTACAGAAAGAACCGGACTTCATCGTTATACATTTGAGGAAAGTGCTAATAAAAATATCCTATTAAAGATAACCAATTCAATGGGTGATAAAGGCGGCAGGGGAGTCAAACAAGGCAAGGTTAAACTAACTCCGGAAAAACATGAAATTGTAGGATCGATTAGAACCTTTGGTTCATTTGCAGGTAGATATGGTGGGCAGGAGGTGTTCTTTGTTGTCAAATTTGATCAGGTCTTTTCAAGTTTTGGAATTTGGGATGGAATAAAATTTACACCAAACAGGAAGGCGGCAACAGGTGATGATCTGATAGTAAATTTAAGTTTTGCCGGGGATGACTTAAATCGGACGGTAAATGCAAAAGTAGGTATCTCCTATGTAAGTATTGAAAATGCACGATTAAACTTAGAAATCGAAGTGGGCAATCAATCTTTCGATGAAATAGTTCAAAAGGCCCAATCTAAATGGGAAGGCAAACTTTCCCTCATAAAAATAAACGGAGGATCGGCAACTGATCGAACAATTTTCTACAGTTCGCTTTACAGAAGTTTTCAAATGCCAACGATTTTTAATGATGTCAATGGAGAGTATCTTGGATTTGATAATAATATTCATCAAGTAACAGATTTTAATTATTATACAGACCTCTCCTTATGGGATACCTTTAGAACGGTTCATCCTTTATTTAACTTAATATCAAAAGAGGAACAACGGGATATGATGGTCTCACTGATACAAATGGCAAGACATGGAGGAAGTTTGCCAAGATGGCCATCGGGTAACGGATATACAGGCTCTATGCTAGGTTCACCGGCAGATATTACCATTACCGAAGCTTACCTTAAAGGAATTAAAGATTTTGATGTTGAATTTGCATATAAAAAAATGAAAGAGGTTGCTTTGGGTAATCCAAATAACCGGGAAGCATCCGGAAGAAGGGGAATAGAAGGTTATATTAAATACGGATATAGCCCTGATGAATTAGGCGATGAATCCGTGGCGCAAACCCTTGAATATTCCTGGGCGGACTATTCTATAAGTTTACTGG
>DAOUPU010000015.1 GCA_030625995.1 Flavobacteriaceae bacterium | reverse complement strand
ATGGTATAACACACGAATTTTTTGACCTAATATATTGTATATCTCAACAGTTGTTTCAGCATTCTGATTTGGTATAAAGTTAATTTTACCAACCGAAGCAACCGGATTAGGATAAATTTTAACATTACTATCAAAGGAATCCAGTTCATCAACGTTTAATATTTTTGAGCTACTGCTGATCTCATCACAGTGGCCGGGTCCGATTCGTCCATTATTGTAGTCGTCAAGAATTCCACCTAATGCAACACATATTCCTTCCAATTCCTCATTTCCCTTTACTTCACTTGGAGAATTAGCCTCTAAAAAAGAAGTTGCTTGGTCAAAGGCCACCTGAACCTCTGTTGGATTTGCACCGGCTAAAATATTTAACTCTGCCGCCATATATTGGTGTGCTAAAATATAATATTTACCACCTTTTCCTGAATTCGTGTCAAAAACTTCACAATAGTCTTGTTTTGATAAAAAGAAAATGGTTTCCTCAGCCTCACCGCCGGGTATTTTATCCCAATTTTCATCTCTCTCAGGTCCATTTCCATTTCTAGAACAGTCCGAATGATTTTTCCAGTAACCCTGTGTTAAAGTGCAGCCCTCAGGTACTTTATCAACATCTACAACAACTCCACTTATGAAAAATGAATCTCCATCCTTCATATCATCTTTATTAGGAGAATAAATACTTATGACAATATTAGTCACATCACCAGGGACATTTTCTAAAACATACTCACCTAGTAAAAACGAATTACCACTATCCGCACCCCAGGTAGTTTCTATATATTGTTCAGATATAGAGGGCCCGGCTTCAATGTTGATTACCATCATTCTATCTGTTTTATCTAGTTCTGTAATAGGAATTTTAACCATAATGTTCCTAGTAGTTGAAGCAGAATTAATAGGTATTTCATAAACTACCGGATCAGTTGAGCCATTGTGATATATAAAAGATGACTTCAAATTTGCGAAACTTATATAGGAAGCTTCTGCTATATCTCTGTAGATATATGTAAAAAATGAATGCACATAATTTTTTATAGGTTCCTGGATTGTTACATTAATATTCTTATCAATTAAACTATTAAATGTTCTTGAATAAGAACCAACCGATGGGTCGAAAACAGGAGAATTATATTCATCCACGGCACTCCATGTAGAAGACGCGGTGTCCGAATTATCAAATTCAACTCCATTTGAATTGGGTACAGAATATAATCCTTTTGAGATCACGACGGCATCAACATGATTTATGTTGTCAAGATCGGTTAATTCAATAGTTGCAGCAGTTTTACCATATACACCTTTACCGATAACATCAATTACTTGTGATTTTGCAAAATAAGAAGTACCAAGAAACAGTACTAATAATAGTAGCTTTCTTTTCATAGCAGGGGATTTAAAATTAGCAATTTAGATCAAAGGTACTACAAAAAACTAAATTCAAACAATTTAAATAATTTTTTTAATAAATTTTGCAGGTGTTTATATTGAGGATCAATAACTTAACTTACTTCTTGCTTCTTACTTTTGCGTACTTTCATATTCAGAGCCTCAACCCCTAAAGAAAATGCTATTGCAAAATATAAGTATCCTTTTGGTATAGCACCAACATGTTGACCAAAAATTTCGGCATTAGATAAGTGGGCACTTTCTGTAACAAGCATAAATCCAATTAAAATTAAAAAGGAGAGAGCAAGCATCTGAATGGTTGGATGCTTGTTTACAAATTTACCAACGGGAACAGCAAATATCATCATAATAAGTATAGAAATAATTACTGCAGTGACCATAATAATTAGAGCACCATCTATACCACTTGTCATTCCAACGGCGGTCAACACAGAATCGAAAGAAAAAACAATATCAATCAAAACAATTTGAAATATAACACCTGAAAGAGAAATTTTTTTATTCTTGTTTTTTGATTCTGATTCATCCTCATTAATTCCTTCCACTTTTTGATGAATTTCATGCGTGCTTTTGTATAATAAAAAAATACCTCCAGCTAAAAGAATGAGACTCTGACCCGTTACACTTGCTTTTATCCAAGACAGATCTATCATAAATAATGAACTCTTCATGGCAATTAAATAGGAGATGCCAAATAAAAGCAATATCCTGAATATCATAGCAAAAAACAATCCAATATTAGTTGCTTTTTTGATTTGATTCTTTGGTAGTTTACTTGCCGAAATTGAAATAAAGATGATGTTATCTATACCTAGTATTATTTCTAAAAAAGTTAGTGTGAGTAAGGCTACCCACGCATCTGCTTGTAAAAATATGTCCATCAGGTTTCTCTTGAATAAGAAGTTAAACTCTTAATTAATTTTTATTGCTCTTCCTTTTTGTTTGAAATTAGAACCCTTATAAAATGCCTTAAAACTATATGAATCTTTTTTAATTCCAGTTATTTTTACGTGAAAGGGAGTGCTATCCAATCTCGATTTCGGATTTTTTTTAAGCAAAACATATTCAAATTGGTTATTCCACTGAATCTTAAAAGTGTCTTTTTTATTATCATAAGTTTCAATCTGAATAGAATCATTTCTTACTGCAAAGGAAGTAATATCACTATCTTCCAGAATAGTTTTGTATTTACCTACCTTAAAATTATTAGTTGTAGATGAAGGCACTTCATTACAAGAGATCAATAGTAAAAATAAAATAAAATAGGCTTTGTACATAAGGACATTAATAGTGTTATTATCAAATTCGACTAATAAACTGATTATATCATCAAATTCCCGTGTAATTACTGGGTGTAATCATTTTTAATTCATTCTTAATCTCTTCTGACACTTCAAGAGAGTCAATAAAATTGGCAATAGATTTCTGAGTTATTTTTTCGTTCGTCCGGGTCAATCCCTTTAGGGCCTCATATGGGTTTGGATATGCTTCACGCCTAAGGATCGTTTGAATTGCCTCGGCTGCAACTGCCCAATTTTTCTCTAAGTCCTCGGCTATTGCTTCTTCATTCAATAAAAGTTTATTTAATCCTTTAAGCGTTGATGATAAGCCTATTAATGTGTGACCAAAAGGTACACCAACATTTCTAAGAACCGTCGAATCTGTTAAATCACGTTGTAATCGGGAAATTGGTAATTTGGCTGATAGATGTTCAAATATTGCATTTGCAAGACCTAAATTTCCTTCCGAATTTTCAAAATCAATAGGATTTACCTTATGGGGCATTGCAGATGAACCAATTTCGCCTTTTTTAATTTTTTGCTTGAAATAGTTCATAGAAATATATTGCCATACATCTCTGTCTAAATCTATGAGAATTGTATTTATTCGTTTAAGTCCATCAAAAAATGCTGCTAAATGATCATAATGTTCAATTTGAGTCGTTGGGTAAGAATGCGTTAATCCTAAAGTATTTTCAACAAAATCAGTTCCAAATTTTTTCCAATCGATATTTGGATAAGCTACATTATGTGCGTTAAAATTTCCAGTTGCACCTCCAAATTTAGCGGCCATTGGAATGCTTTCCATTAGCTTGAATTGTTGTTTAATTCGCTCTACAAAAACCATAATTTCTTTTCCTAACCTGGTGGGCGAAGCAGGTTGGCCATGAGTTTTCGCTAGCATTGGAACAGATTCCCATTGTTTGGACAAATCTTCTAATTTCTCAATAACAAGGTTAAGATCAGGAATGTATACGTTTATATATGCCTCCTTGATAGATAGAGGTATCGCTGTATTATTAATATCTTGAGACGTTAATCCAAAATGAATGAATTCTTTATAACGGTCTAGTTTTAATGCATTAAATTTTTCTTTTACGAAATATTCTACTGCTTTCACATCATGATTTGTTATTTTTTCAATATCCTTAATTTTCAATGCATCATCAGACGAAAAGTTAAAATAAATACTTCTCAAATCAGAATATAAGGATTTGTCAAAATTTATTAATTGGGGTAAAGGAATTTGACACAAGGCTATGAAATATTCAATTTCAATTTTCACCCTATATTTAATAAGTGCTTCCTCTGAAAAATAAGGGGCTAAACTATTAACTTTACCTCGGTAACGACCGTCAATTGGTGAGACTGCATTTAGGCTTGTTAAATTCATTAGATTGACATTTTGAATAAGTTGCAAAAATAAGATTTTTCTACGATTAGAATCTTTAAATATCTTAATTATTTAACTTTTTTAGTATTCGTTTTGCTCTAACCTGATATCCCGGGCTACCACTTTGGATATGTTTTTCCAAAACAAGCTTCAATTCATTTAGAATCCAGTCATTTTCTTTTCCAAATAAAAATAATGTATCCATAGCATATGCTTGATTTGCCACTTTATGCTCATTGATTAACCAGTCAAAAGTAACCTCGATAATTTTATTTTTATGTTGTTCTGTAACTTTTGATTTAATTTGATGATCAGTTTTGGAAAAGTAGGCCTCAGCAATTAGAAAACAAATTTTAGCTAGAGGACGTAATATGCTTTCGTTAGATGGTTTATCAAGGTTTTCTGTAAAATAATCTATATTGGGGGCTAATAAATTAATATTGTGAAGACAAACTAATTCTAAAATCCATGAAGATTTAATCGCAACTTCTTTTTGGTCACTAAAAGTGAGCTCAACTAAAAATGGAAATGTTTCTAAATTTTCAATTACAAAGTTCGCAACGTCGTCTCTGTAAATTCTTTTAGCATTGCGTATCGAATTAATTTGTACGATTAGATCTAATTTATTCATTCTTGGTTTTATTTTTTTTATCTCCTTTCTTAGGGGATAGCTTAAAAATTAAATAAGCAAAACCAACTACAAAATGTAAAATTACAATTACCATTATGGTATAAAACCAAAAATTTGATCCACGCATATCAATAAAGTTTGTATCAAAATTATAAAATTTTCTATTTTTACATCGAAAATTTATTAGTTTAAATTAATATATACAACATTAATCCTATTTTGCAGTTTAAAAAATATGAAACGAACATGAATAAACCCGCCTGCCGGACCTTTAGGTTTAATTAATTTAATACCATATTATTCAAATGAAAAACCATTTTAAATTTATTGTAATAATTATTTTAGCATTCGGCTCTTTATTTCAAACACTTTATGCACAGCAAGGGCTGAATCAACTGGATTCCAATGGAAAGCGTCAAGGAATTTGGAAAAAGCACTATACAAATGATAGAATAAGATATGTAGGAACTTTTGAGCATGGAAAGGAAGTAGGTACTTTTAAGTATTATTCGGCTTCCAGTTCAGACTATCCTATTATTATAAAAAAATTTCATGAGAATGATGATTTGGCCAATGTTCAATTTTTTACAACCTCAGGAATATTGGAAAGTGAAGGCTTAATGAAAGGTAAATCAAGGGAAGGAAAATGGTTATTCTATCACAGCGATGGTAAAGCCATCATGGGTGAAGAGAATTATACTAGTGGGAAGTTGAATGGTGTGTATAAAACATTTTATCCTAACGGTGAATTAACCGAAGTAACGTCTTATAAGAATGGTTTAATTGACGGCAATTATAAAAAATATTCCGTTAAAGGGCTATTGTATAATGATTTCAATTATGCAAGAGGAAAACTAAATGGGATGGCAATTTATTATAGTAGAAAAACAGGTGATTTGATCAAGAAAGGGCCCTTTAAAAATGACATGCGAGTTGGTACATGGGAAAATTATGTAGATGGAGAGTTAGTCAGCACGGAACAACCTGCGTTGAAACCTGAGATAAAAAATGAATAATAGGTCTGTTATTTAATTAATTCTCATCGAGATTACCATCTAATTATAACACTTCCCCAAGTAAATCCACTTCCAAATGCAGCCAATAACACAATATCATCGTCTTTTATTTTACCCATTTCCCACGCCTCTGTAAGGGCTATTATTATAGATGCAGCGGTAGTATTCCCATAGTTCATGATGTTATTATAAATTTGATCATCTCTCAACTTAAGTTTATGTTGTACAAACTGAGAGATTCTTAAGTTTGCCTGATGTGGAATAAATAGATCTATATCAGTTACTGCCAATTCATTTGCTGTTAAGGCTTCCTTAATGACCTCGCTAAATCGAACAATGGCATTTTTGAAAACAAAAGTGCCATTCATATAAGGAAAATAGGAGATATCCTTCCCATTAGAGTCAATTATTTCAGGGACCCAATGCTTTATGCTAGGTGAAATTACCACTAGTTCTTCAGCATATTTACCTTCACTATGAAGATGGGAAGATAATATGCCTTTTTTGTCATCCTCTGTTCTCGACAAAATGCAGGCGCCTGCTCCATCGCCAAATATAACCGAGACTCCTCTTCCTCGAGTGGTTTTGTCTAATCCATTAGAGTGATATTCTGATCCAATCACTAAAATATTTTTGTACATGCCCGTTTTAATAAATTGATCTGCAGTGGACAGCGCATAGATGAAGCCGGAACATTGATTTCTAATATCAATGGCACCAATAGTTTTCATATCTAGCATCTCTTGTATTTGAACACCACATCCCGGGAAGTAATAATCAGGGCTGAGTGTGGCGAATACTATAAAATCAATATCATTGTTTGTCAATCCTGCCCTTTCGATTGCTATTTTGGCAGCTTCTGCTCCCATTGTAGCTGTCGTTTCATCGCTGCCTTTTGGAATCCAATGACGTTCTTTTATACCTGTTCTTTCTTGAATCCATTCATCATTGGTATCCATAACCTTCTCTAAATCACTATTTGTCACGATATTATCAGGAACATAAAACCCGAGTCCGGTAATTTTTGAATTATACATTAATTATTCTTCTTTAATTATTATTGGATCTAATAATCAAAGTTAACTAAATATATTTATTATGCTAAGAATAGTATTTAAACATTAGTTATTTGGAATGTGCCTACGATCTAAAATAGTAATGGTTTATATGTCAACTTGTCATTTTATCTTATTTGGTATTTTTTTTGAAAGGATGATATCATAATAATTTAAACAAAAACAAAATAATTATGGCTAAAGGAAAAATAAATGTAGCTGTTGAAAATATATTCCCATTGATCAAAAGGTTTTTATACTCAGATCATGAAATATTTTTAAGAGAATTAATTTCTAATGCAACGGATGCTACTTTAAAATTGAAACATCTTTCCTCAATTGGGGAGTTTAAAGGAAATTTAGATGACGTCAAAATTGAGATTAAGATTGACAAGAAAGGAAAGAAAATTCACATCATCGACGAAGGGCTTGGGATGACCAAAGAAGAAGTTAAGAAGTATATTAATGATATAGCTTTTTCCAGTGCAGACGAATTTTTAGAGAAATACAAAGATGAAAAAAATGATTCAGGAATTATCGGTCATTTCGGATTAGGATTCTATTCTGCTTTTATGGTGGGTCGTGAAGTTGAGATTCACACGAAGTCATATAAGGAAAATGAAGATGCAGCACATTGGATATGTGACGGATCACCCGAGTATACACTTAAAAAATCAAAGAAAAAAGAAAGAGGTACCGAAATAATAATTCATGTTGATGAAGATTCTTTAGAGTTTTTAGAAGATCAAAAAATTAGAGAATTATTATTGAAATATAATAAATTCATGCCGATTCCAATAAAATTTGGCACGAAGGAAATTGCTGATCCTAAGCATAAGCCAAAGACAACAAAGGATAAAGAAGGTAAAGAAACAACGGAGAATCAAAAAATGATAACTGTTGATGATATCATCAACAATCCAAATCCGGCTTGGACAAAACAACCAAGTGATTTAAAAGATGAGGATTATAATGAATTTTATCATGAATTGTATCCAATGCAATTTGAAGAACCCTTATTTCATATTCATTTGAATGTGGATTATCCGTTCAATTTAACAGGGATCCTGTACTTTCCGAAACTGACAACTAATATTGATATACAAAAAGACAAAATACAATTGTATCAGAATCAGGTTTTTGTTACTGACAATGTGGAAGGTATCGTTCCTGAATTTTTACAAATGTTGCGCGGAGTTATTGATTCACCGGATATTCCGTTGAACGTTTCCAGAAGTTATTTGCAAGCTGATGGAGCTGTAAAGAAAATAGCATCATACATCACTAAGAAAGTAGGGGATAAGTTGAATTCTTTGTACAAGAATGACAGAGAAGAATTTGAAAAGAAATGGAATGATATTAAGATAGTTATTGAGTACGGTATGCTTTCAGAACCAAAATTCTTCGAAAAGGCGCAAAAATTTGCGTTATACCCAACTGTAAATGATAAGTATTTTACTTTTGAAGAATTAAAGGAAAAAACAACTGCAGCTCAGACAGATAAAGATGGTAACCTCGTTGTGCTATATGCAACCAATGTTGACGAACAGCATAGTTTTATTCTTGAGGCCGAAAGTAAAGGGTATGAAGTGATGTTGTTGGATTCGCCAATTGTTTCTCATCTGATTCAAAAATTGGAATCGGAAAATGAGAAAATTAAATTTGCTCGAGTGGACGCAGATTCCATTGATAAATTAATTCAAAAAGAAGAAAATCAGATTTCCAAACTTAGTGATGATGATCAAGGGAAATTAAAGGTTTTTATTGAGGAAATCGTACCTAAGGAAAAATATACGGTTCAGCTTGAAGCATTGGACTCAAATTCAAATCCATTCATTATTACGCAGCCTGAATTTATGAGACGTATGAAAGAGATGCAGCAAACTGGTGGAGGTGGTATGATGGGTATGGGTAATTTTCCAGAAATGTATAATTTGGTTGTAAACACTAATAATGATCTGATGCAAAAAATATTGAAGGCCAAAGTGAAAAGGTCGGAATATATTAATCAGGCTTTAGATTTGGCCAGACTTTCTCAAAATTTGTTACAAGGAAAAGAGTTGACAGATTTTATTAAAAGAAGTTATGAATTGATGAATTAAATTCAGATTACCTTTAAATGAAAATACCTTGATGAAAATCAAGGTATTTTTTTATATGGTAAGATCATTACTCTATAGGAAAATTAAAATACGTATCTGGAAAAGGTTCATTAATCAAAGTAAAGTGCCACCATTCTTTTTCATAGGATTTGAATCCATGTTTTTCCATTCTTCGTTTTAATAATAATCGCAGAGCATGTTGATTTTTTGTAATGTGAGGATAGTCAATATTAGATTTCTCATCGAATAGATCATAAGGGCTTCCCATGTTCAAAATATGACGAGTTTTTAAGGATACTATTGTCAGATCAACAGTGCTTCCTCTGCTATGTCCTGATTGCTTAGAAATATATCCTTCCTTAAACAGATCTTTCTTATCTATATTTGGGTAAAATTCTTCTTTCATTAGAGTGTCACTATCATCTTGAGACCAGCCAATAAAAAAGTCAACGGCTTGTTGAGGTCGATACGCATCATATATTAATAATCCAAAACCTATTCTTTCTAATTCTTCTTGGACTTTTTGTAATGCCTCTGCCGCCTCTTTGCTTAAGATAATTTTAGGCGCATTGTAGCCCTCTATTCGTTGGCCAACAAAATTATTGGATCCGAAGTATCTTAAATCAGATCTTAAATTTGGCATTAATTCCTTTAAATAAACAAAATCTTGGTGTAATGGTGGAGTATCCAAAGGGGGCTCACTGGTAGTAGTGAAGCTTACTAAAATTAATATGACTATTGTTTTTATTACAACATTCAATTTCATTTTACAATTATTTAATAGTGATTAGACATTAAAACGTTAAGATATCTATTTTATTACTTAAAACACGAAAATTTGGATTGTGTAACTCAATATTAATTAATTTAGAGTAGTTATTGGCTAAATAGAGCTATATGTCAGGGTATAAAACAGTTGCAATTTGTTTATAAGTTCGTGATTTTGTAAATCAAATTTCAAATAAAAACAAAAAATAGTTGTTCGAAACCTTCTTCACTCTTCATAAATAATTACCGGTGAAAAACCAAAAGAGGGGCATAAACATTATCAGTTTTCTACAATTCCATTATAATTATCGAAGAGAGAGAAGTTTCTAAACCGATCTGCAGGACGTTTCAATTTCTGTTATGTCTGCGCTTTAAAAGCTCAAAATCAAATTTAAAAAATTAGGAAAAAATAAGATTGAAAAATCACATTTGTAGATGCAAAACTTCAGGAGTATGATCACGAAATTTTGATGGGCTGGTTCAAAGGTTGAATAAATTATGATTAACTAACTATAAATCTCATTCAATACCTTCGCTAGTCTGATTCCAGCCTTTTGAATTTGACTGCGGACAGTCGAAAAATTATCATAAGAGTACCTATAACTTAACTTATCCCCGTCTTTAGTGGAATTGTAAATCTCTTGAGCTAATTTTTGTGATTCATAGGTCCAATCCAAAATGTCTCCTTGCTTTATAGTATCAATCTGTTGTTTTGATAATTTTTTTGAGTTTGATGCCAGCTCAGTATAACTCATATTCCAGGATTCGATCATATCACTGTCCCAAACTCTATGGAGGTTTGAATTTTTATAAAACCATTTTACTTTTATATCATTTCCTCCTCTATCCTCAGATCGGCCTACATGAAGAGGTTGGTGTAGATCACCAATGAGATGAACAAGAAATTTCAGATAGAAATTTTTATCCCCCTCTGTTGAATTATTATTCTTGAGAACACGAATACAACTGTTGATCCCTACAATAATATCTCCTTTTGGGTCTTTAGTAGAATTTTCATATTTGCTATCAAATGGAAAGTTAACATAGTGCCATATATCAAATTTTTTGTACCGATTATCAGATTTTATCTGATCTCCATAAGTTGAAACAAAAGCCAAACTTTCTCCTTGTAGTATTTTTTCAATTTCCTTATTTGTTCTTTTATTCAAATGTTTTAGGGCAATTTCACCTATGGTTCTATGGCCTGTAGCACCCCACTGAGGACTGGGTATTGCATGAATTAAATTAAATGAAAAAACAATGGTGAAGAGCAAACTTATTCGTTTTGGCATGCTATTTAATTTAGGAAGCAAAGATATAAAAAAAGAGAGCTTATTCTTATGAACAAACTCTCTTTTAAATTATAGATTAGGTTATTAGTGTTCTCGTAATCCAAAATCGGCATAAGCGCTAATTCCATGTTCATGCGAATCCAATCCTTCCAGTTCTTCTTTTTCAGATACTCTAATTCCAACAGTTTTCTTCAGTGTAAATAGAATGATAAAAGTTGATGCCGTACAAATTGCAGCATAAGAAGCTATACCAACTATTTGACTAATAACTTGAGCTCCGCTAGCTAAGTTGCCAAAAAGGCCAACAGCTAATGTTCCCCATATACCACATACCAAATGCACTGCGATGGCTCCAACAGGATCATCTAATCTTAGTCTGTCAATAAATGCTACTGCAAATACTATAATCGCACCGGCAATTCCACCAATTATAATGGCATCTGACGGACTCATTTGATCTGCACCCGCTGTGATACCAACTAAACCACCTAGAATGCCATTCAGGAACATGGTCAGATCAAGATTTTTATAACGTATTGTTGAAACTAAAAAAGCTATTATCCCACCTGAAGCAGCAGCCAATGAAGTTGTTACCAATACTAATGATGTTGCTCCCGGCTCTGCAGATAATACGGAACCTCCATTGAAACCAAACCAACCCAACCAGAGGATCAGTACTCCTGCAGTTGCCAGAGGAATATTGTGTCCAGGAATAGCTTTTGGCTTTCCATCTTTATCATATTTTCCAATACGTGAGCCTAGTAACCAGACTGCTACTAAGGCTGCCCATCCGCCAACGGAGTGCACCAGAGTTGAGCCCGCAAAATCATAAAATGGAGTTTCTCTCATATCTAAAAATCCTCCACCCCATTTCCAGGAGCCTGCCAAGGGATATATTATTCCAACATATATTATTACAAAAATCATAAATGGTACGATTTTGATACGTTCAGCAACCGCACCGGAAACGATAGTGGCTGCCGTGGCAGCGAACATGGCTTGAAATAAGAAATCTGTCCAATAGGTATAACCTTGATTGTATGCTAAATCGGCGGCGATTGCAGCGTCTAAGCCAAATCCTGCAAAACCAAAAATACCTGAGGAGCCTTCAGCGAATCCCGGGTACATCAGGTTGAAACCCACTAAACAATATAGCAACAGCCCAGCTGTAATGATAAATATATTTTTGAATAGGATATTTATTGTATTTTTTTGTCTTGTTAATCCAATTTCCAAAAGTGAAAACCCGAGGTGCATAAAAAATACAAGTGCTGTACAGATCATCATCCATACATTATTAATAGTTAGTAATTCCATAACTTTATTTGTAATAATTTAAATTGATTAATAATTATTTTAAGGTATCACCACCTTTTTCACCTGTTCTTATCCTGTAGGATTCTTTTATATCCGATACGAAAATTTTTCCATCGCCTACTTCTCCACTTCCGGCTGATGCAATTATTGCATCTATAGTCGCCTTTTCATAATCGTCGTTAACAACTAGAGATAAGAATCTGCGCTGGATGTCACAGGTACTGTATGTAACTCCACGGTAAACATGACCTTCTTTTTCGTGACCTTGTCCGGTTACATCCCAATAGGTAAAGAAATTAACACCAACATCGTGTAGTGCATTTTTTACATCAGAAAATTTAGATTTTCTGATAATTGCTTCAATTTTTTTCATGGTAAAATATATTTTAAAATTTGTATACAGCTGCTAATAGAAAGGATGTTAAAGAGCCGGTAGGCTCAAGATCATTATTTAAAAATGTATCCTCACTTGTGGTGTCAATTCTGAATTCAGGAATAAGCATTAGATCTCCAATGGCATAGTTTCCTGTTAAAGTGAACTCGAAAACGTTTGCATTTCCTCTGTCGTCATATTCACCGATGGCACCTACGCCATAATCACCTTCAGCGAAGTATTCAGCTCTGAAACCAATTACAAATGATTCGGAAGTTTTAAGCTGTGGGTAAATTGCCACGGCATAAAATGACCCGTCGTCATCGTTGTTTTTATAGTAAGTTGAATTAAGACCAAAATAGAATGAATCGGTAATGTCAAAACCAGTTGTCAGGTCCACTTGAAATTGGGGGCCATAAAGGAAGTTTAAATATGTGCCTTTAAATCCAATTTGAGCTCCTAAAGTATAGTTGTTCATCGGGTTGAAATTCGTAAAATCATTGTCGTTCATTATCGCTGCCATAAAGGACCAATCATCGTTGATTGCCCAATCCATTTTTAAGCCGGAATGGGAGAATGGCCCATAAGAGAACATATAGGAAGTCGAGTAATTGAAGTTTCCTACCGGAGAAATAACTTCATACCCTAAGAATGTGTTGAAATTTCCAAATGTCAATGTAACTTTATCGGAAACTTTCCAGTATACATATAATTGATTAATTATTTGAGAACTGTTTCCTAAGTCAGGGGAGCCGTCACCATCGAGATCCCATTGTAAAGATCCAAAAACAGCATCGGTACCTCTTGGTCCAAATACCAGATCAGCTACTGCACCTACCTTTTTTCCATCATAAGATAAAATAGCATTAGCCATTCCAATGGAGAACCCATTTCCGTTAGCGAAAGACGTATTAGGAACCTGATGGTTTTCGCCTCCGTTAGGTGCGCCAATATTTGTTCTGAAATAGACATCCGCGCTCCCACTAAAGGTAAAATTCTTTTTAATTTTATGGAATTTTTTTTCTTCTCTCTCTTCTTCTTCTTTTATTTCAGGTTTCTCCTCTTCGGTTTGTGCAATCCCGGAAACTGATACTAGAAGATAAGCGAGGAATGGTAAACAAAAAGATTTAATATGCTTACTATATATTGAAAATGTATTGGTTTTCATAATATTTAACAGTATTAGTTTATTATTGATATTTTTAAATAGTCAGTAAATAAATTGTACGATTAATCGAGGTAAATGTAAATTATATTATCATTCCTCCAAAAAAAACAGAGCGTATGGACGTATTATTATAATTATGAAAAAAAACATCTAAAAAAAATGAGAGTATAAGTATTTTTAAAGATCAAATTTCCCATATTCACAAATTGAAATAATGAAAATTGATGTAATTTTTGGTAAATATCAATTAATATGATATATTTGTAATATCAAAATGATATAACTTAAATCTTATTTCCATGAAAAATGAAAAAATAATTAAAGTTTTTAACGGTTATTTATTATTATTTTTTACAATTTTATTTTTTGCAAGTGGCATTTATGGAGTTGTAAACGAAATATTTTGGCTAATCTCTTGTATAGTACTTGGATTGTTTTTAATTAAAGGATTTTTCTTGGTAAACCCCAACTCATCTAAAGTTCTATTGCTGTTTGGTAAATATATAGGTACCGTTAAGGAAAATGGTTTTTTTTGGGCGAATCCATTTTATACTAGAAAACGTATTTCTCTGAGAGCCAGTAACTTTGATAGCGAACGTGTCAAGGTAAATGACAAATTAGGAAATCCCATTATGATCAGTACCATTCTGGTTTGGAAAGTTGAAAACACTTATAAAGCTGCTTTCGACGTAGATAATTATGAAAATTTTGTGCGTGTTCAATCGGATGCGGCAGTTAGAAAATTAGCGAGTTTATATCCTTATGATAATTTTGAGGATGATGGTCAGGAAGAGGAAATTACCCTAAGAGCGAGTGTAAATGAAGTTAGTGAAGCCTTGGAAAAAGAATTATCTGAAAGATTATCTATGGCAGGTATTAAAGTATTGGAAGCTCGTATAGGGTATTTGGCTTATGCGCAAGAAATTGCCAATGCTATGTTAAAAAGACAACAGGCTACAGCAATTGTAGCAGCTCGGCATAAAATTGTGGAAGGCGCTGTAAGTATGGTAGAAATGGCTTTGGAAGAATTAAGTAAAAAGGAAATTGTTGATCTTGACGAAGAAAGAAAAGCGGCAATGGTTAGTAATTTAATGGTAATTTTGTGTTCTGACAAAGATGCAACCCCAATAGTAAATACAGGAACATTAAACCACTAATATAAATTATATAGTATGAAGGAGTATAAAATAATCAAAAAAGGATTTTGGAAAAAGGATGCTGATTTGGAGGAAATAATTAACCAACATGCAAGAACTGGTTGGGAAATAGCCAGTGCTATTGGAGATACAAATGGTAGTTTTACGAAGGTAATTTTAGAAAGAGACAAAAATAGATGAAAGACAATGGTTAGAAATTTAATAGTAATTTTGTATTTATGCAAAGATGCAAACCCTGTTAGAAATACAGGAACACCTAGTCACTAATTGCTAATAAAATATTTATTATGGTAGAATACAAAATAATTAAACAAACAGGAACTGCGGTTAAATCTCAACAGAATTTTGAGGATCTGATTAATAGTTATGCAAAAATGAAATGGACTGTTGTAAATATGCTTACCCACAGAGGTATTTTGAAAGCACTTATTGTGAGAGATAAAGAAAAATAAAATTGAAAATATTTAAAGAATATCAACGATTTGATCAATGGTGGCTAATTGCGCTATTCGTGTTTGTTTATTTGAAATTCGGGTACGATCTCCTACTTGTTTATAAGGGGGAAACTGAGCTCAATACAGATACTTCCATTGTGTTGATTTTTGCAAGTACTGTTCTTGTTCTTGCCACAATATTAATTTTTTCATTGAGATTAAAAACCCGAATTGATGAAAGGGGAATTTCTTATCAATTATCACCCTTTCATTTAGAAGTTAAAAATCTTCCTTGGGAAAGTCTTGAAGAATGTAGTGTTAGGAAATATTCGCCAATTTTAGAATATGGGGGATGGGGTTTGCGAGGTACAATAAGGTCAAAGATATTTGGTGTCGGTAAAATCGGGAAAGCTTATAATATTAGGGGGAACGTTGGAATACAAATTGTACTAAAAGATGGGACAAAAATATTAATAGGAACACAAAAAATTGAACAGGCAAAAGAGGTTATCAAAAATTATGCATATAAATTGACTAATAATAAAATAATTTAATTCATATTTATATTATTCGGTAAATATCGATCAGACAATATTATAATATGGCGAAGAAGAAAGCATTTGCTTTAAGAATTGATGAAAAATTACTTAAAGCGATCGAAAAATGGGGCTCAGATGAATTCCGATCTACCAATGGACAATTGGAATGGATGCTGCATAAATCTTTGAGAGAAGCTCATCGTTTACCGGATCAGGTTAAAGGAAAAACTTAATTAAAACAAACCTCAAAAGTAGATTTTGAGGTTTGTTCGTTTATTGCGTGTCAATTATTTACTTTTTGGGTGAACCAAAGTCATTTCTTTAATAAGTCTTTCATTACCAGCAAATTTATCTATTATAAATAAAATATATCTGGCATCGACCATGATATTTCTACAAATATCAGGATCGTAATTATAATCGCTCATTGTACCCTCCCAAACTCTGTCGAAATTTAATCCAATCAAATTCCCTTGAGCATCTATAACCGGACTCCCTGAATTTCCACCAGTGGTATGATTAGTGCCTATAAAATTAATCGGCATTTTTCCGTTATCGCCATATATACCATAATCTTTATTCTTATAAAGCTCCAATAATTTTGCCGGCATATCAAATTCGTAATCACCGGGCACATATTTTTCTATAGCACCTCTAAGATAGGAGACTGGTTCATAATAAACGGCATCACGCGGGTAATACCCACTCACTTTACCATAAGTTACTCGAATTGTGCTGTTCGCATCCGGAAAAAATCTAGCATCTGGAAAAGTTTCCATCAATGCCTTCATATAAATTTTTTGAATTGCCTGAATTTGGATAATTAATGCATTGTAATCAGGACTTATATTATTATAATATGAATCGGATAAGGCCCTTCCTAAAACATATGCATTATCAGAATTTATTTTATTCAAAACATCCGCCGGAGTTCCGGATAATAGTTTCTCTGCTCCAACAAGGCTTGTTAATTCGGATTCATTATAAATTTCCACCGTTAAAGTATCTATATCTGTATTTTTTAAAATGTCAGGTAAATATTCGCTAGGTATTTTTTCTTTATATAAAGTCATTAATTTTTTAAATACAGGTTCATCAACCTGGGGACTATAATTTTTGTAAAACGATTTAAATCTTTTTAATAGTTTTTCACGTTCTGCATCAAAGGATGTTAAGTCCTTTTTAATTTTTTGTTCAAATTGATAGAGTAATACAGTTGTATAAAGCAATTCAACATTTCTATAGCTAACCTCTATCCAATAGGATCTAGCTAGCGAAACATTATTAATCTCTTTATAAAGTTTTGAAAATTCAGGGAGTAAATTATTATACTCCGGATTATTTTTAACCTTTTTCTTAAATTCTTTCTCTTGTAATTGCTTGTGATAAATTGCTTTTGATTTTTCAATTCCCTGATTTTCTCCAATCCATTTTTTCCAATAATTAGCTATTCGGGCATATTTTGAAGAATATTGGATTTTAATTTTTTCATCCTGTCGCATAAATTTATCTACAATTTGCAGAGCCTCTTCTCTTATTTCTATTTTTGCGGGATTGATTACATGAACTATTTGATCTATAGCAACAGCGGGTAAATACTCATTAGTACTTCCCGGGAATCCATAGACTAAAGTAAAATCGTTTTCTGAAACACCATCTAATGATACCGGCAGGTAATGTTTTGGTTTGTATGGAACGTTATCCGAACTGTACTCAGCAGGTCTATTATTTTTATCTGCATAAATTCTAAACAATGAAAAATCGCCTGTATGACGTGGCCACATCCAATTATCAGTATCAGACCCAAACTTACCTATGGAGGTTGGAGGAGCTCCTACTAACCGAATATCTTTGAAGGTCTCTGTTATAAACAGTACATATTGATTTCCTTTATAAAATGCTTTTACTTTCACATCTTGCCATTCTTCTTTGATGGCATTCTTTTTAACCGATGCTAAATTTTGATCAATTTTAGATTGTCTTTCTTTCGGTGCCATTCCGGATTCGAAACCGGTAAGAACAAGATCGGTCACATCTTCTATTCTGTTGATCAAAGTTGCCACCATTCCGGGATTCGATAATTCTTCTGAAATCGTCATAGCCCAAAAACCGTCCTGTAAATAATCATGATCGAGAGAAGAATGAGATTGAATGGCTCCATAACCACAATGATGATTTGTAAGTAGTAGAGCACTAGCCGAGATAATTTCGGATGTACAGCCCCCGTTAAAATGTACGATGGCATCTTTCAAACTCGAGGTATTTACATCATAAATATCCTTAGCCGATAATTTACTACCGAGATTTTGCATTTCGGTCTCATTCATTCCTTCTAAAAGTGATGGTATCCACATGCCACCTTGTTGGGCGGTCATTTGAATTGTGATGAATAGAATTAATAATTTAATGTATTTCATTTGGTTTATTTTTGTTTGAGTGTATTAATAATAATTCACGTACAAAGATAGGTATTGCATGGCAATTCTAAAATGATCACGGCCATCAAATAACACATTTAAAATTATTATAATAATGGTAATTTCCTAACTAGTATGATTTGTAAATGATTGATTTAAAGATGAGTAATCTTATTTATAATTTTTACGTATTTTTGGTTAAAACGAAAAATAACAAAAATGAAAACTAGATTAACTCTCATTCTATTTACCTTGACAACTGTTGTAGTTGTTTTTATCACTACAAAATTCGCCAATAATGATCTCGAAGTTATTCCAAAAACTACTATAAAAATTGTTAAATGCTCCTCCACAAATTTTTTACTGAAAGATGTTGATACCACACAGCAGATAGCACCGCTATTCGAAGACTTAGGAAATCATTATTACACGATAAGCACTTCAAGCAGGGAGGCACAAATATTTTTTAATCAAGGATTGAACCTTACCTATGCTTTTAACCATGCGGAAGCACATAGGTCATTTATGGAGGCATCACGATTAGATCCAAAATCAGCAATGCCATACTGGGGTCAAGCTTATACTTTAGGACCGAACATAAATGATCAGTTTCCGGATAAGGAAAGAAGAGATAAATCCTATGAGGCAATACAAAAAGCAAAACGTCTGGCTTCAAATTCAACACCAAAGGAACAAGCATTGATCCATGCTCTGTCTTATAGATACAGTAAAGACTCTGTAGATATTGCAATATTGAACTTGTCCTATATGGATGAAATGGCCAAGGTTATGAATCAATTTCCAAATGATGCAGAGGTTCAAACATTGTATGCCGCAGCTGTTATGAATACTGTTCCATGGAACTATTGGGATAAAGAAGGTAATCCGTCGGCAAATGTAACGGAAGCAAAAGCAGCACTCGAAAAAGCGATGAAAATCAATATTGATCATCCCGGAGCAAATCATTATTATATACATATGGTCGAACTTCCTAAACCTGACCTGGGTGTGCCGAGTGCAGATAGATTAGGTGCTTTAATGGAGGGAGCTGGTCATTTAGTACATATGCCGGGCCATATATACATGAGGGTTGGCAGATATGATGATGCAGTAAAAGTGAATGTGGCGGCTATTTTAGCAGATGAAGATTATATTTCACAGTGTTATGCTCAGGGTTTATACCCTCTTGGTTATTACCCACATAACATTCATTTTTTATGGTCGGCAGCAAGTATGCTAGGGAATAGTAAAATAGCTATAGATGCAGCGAAAAAGACCGCTGAAAAGATTCCTTTAAGTGAATTGGACGATTTACCTTTTTTGCAAACTTTTGCAGTAACACCAATACTGGCTTATCTGAGATTTGGAAAGTGGAATGAAATTCTAACGATACCATATCCGGGAGATGAATACACAGAGATGAAATTTTATTGGCATTATGCACGGGGAATTGCATTTTTGAGAAAAAACAATTTGAAGGAGGCTATGGAAGAACTAAATTCATTTGCAGAGAGAGACATAGAGACCAACCACGAAAAGAAGGCAAAGGTGGCCTATGAAGTTCTTGCAGGTGAAATTGAAGTAGGCAAGGGTAATTTGGCTAAGGCAATTGAGCATTTGGAAAGAGCCGTAATCTTTGAAGATGAGCTGGCTTATAATGAGCCTGCAGAATGGTATATTCCAACGAGGCAAAGCCTGGGTGCTGTTTTATTGATTGCAAAGAAATATGAGGAGGCTGAAATAGTTTATTTAGAGGACTTAGAATACTATAGAGACAATGGTTGGTCATTGATGGGCTTGTATAGGAGTTTGCAGGGCCAAGGTCAAGAGGAAAGAGCCGATGAAATTAAACAGAAGTTCGATGAGGCTTGGAGTAGATCAGATATTGAAATTACTACTTCGGTTCTTTAAATTAATTCAGGATTTAAGATAAATCGTAGCAAAAATGACAAAATCACTAAGTAAAGTCTGTTGGGGAATTATCGGGGCAGGTGATGTGTGTGAAATTAAAAGTGGCCCTTCATTACAATTAGCCGTCAACTCAAAACTTATTGCCGTGATGAGAAGAAATACGGATAAAGCGAAGGATTTTGCCATGAGGCATGGAGTAAAAAAATGGTATAACAATGCAGATGAATTAATTAGAGATCCTGAGGTGAATGCTATCTATATTGCCACCCCACCAAGTTCACACAAATTCTATACTTTAAAGGCCGCGGAGGCAGGAAAGCCGGTCTATGTTGAAAAGCCAATGGGACGTAGTTATAAAGAATGTAAAGAGATGGTGAAGGTCTGTAAGAATTTAGGCGTTCCACTTTTTGTAGCATATTATAGGAGAGCACTTCCGAATATATTAAAAGTTAAGGAAATTGTTGAAAGTGGTATAATAGGGGATATTCGTTTTATAAATATCAAGATGCAAAAGACCATACAGCCTAATATCCTCAGAACAGTTAAAGATCCTATAAACTGGCGTCTTAACCCCGAAGTTTCCGGTGGAGGATATTTTTATGACCTGGCTTCTCATCAATTGGATGTTATGGATTTTATTTTTGGACCTATAATAGAAGCTAAAGGATTTTCACTTAACCAGGCCGGGCAATATCCTGCTGACGATATTACGACGGGTATTTTTAAATTTGAAAATGGAATTTTAGGGCAAGGAGTTTGGGCCTTTAATACCAATGAAATTTCGGATATTGAGCAAACCGTCATTGAAGGAAGTAATGGGCGTGTGACTTTTCCATTTTTTGGTGATAATAGTGTCACTGTAGAAGTAGAAGGAAAAGCGAAAGAAGTTTTTCGCTTTAATATATCAAAACATATTCAGCAGGCTCTTATCCAAACCATAGTCGATGAGCTATTAAATAAAGGAGAATGTGATAGTACCGGAAATTCTGCGGCCAGAACGAATTGGGTAATGGAGGAAATATGTGGAAAATATGATTAATTTTCTTATTTTATAGGGGTTCAATAATATTTAATTTATTAGAATAATTTCAAGCCCCGAGTAACAATGTTTACATAACTTCAACATTATGGGAAGCCATGATATAAATCATATAACTACCAGGTAAGTATATGTAATTTTGAATAAAATTTAAAAATAATATTCTGATGGAGACAGTTCAAGAAGTAAAAACAAGAGTTTATAAATTTGGAAATAAAACAGCCGATGGAAATAGTTCTATGAAAAACCTTTTAGGAGGTAAGGGGGCTAATTTAGCGGAAATGAGTTTGATAGGAATTCCGGTACCACCAGGATTTACAATCTCAACTGAGGTTTGTACCGAATACAATCAATTAGGAAGGGACGAAGTGGTTGAACTAATTCGGGAAAATGTTGAAAATTCAATAGAGAATATAGAAAACATCATGGGAACTAGATATGGGGATAAAGATAATCCGCTTTTAGTTTCTGTACGGTCAGGAGCAAGAGTTTCTATGCCAGGAATGATGGATACAGTTTTAAACCTAGGTTTAAATGATGAAGTTGTGATTGGGCTGGCAAAAAAAACGAAAAATGATCGTTTTGCATGGGATTCCTATCGTAGATTCATTCAAATGTACGGGGGTGTTGTAATGGGTATGAAGCCAGAATCCAAGGAAGATATCGATCCATTTGAAGAAATAATGGAAAACCTTAAACACAAGCGCGGAATAGACCTGGATACAGAATTTACAGTTCAGGATTTAATGGATCTGGTATACGATTTTAAAGATGCTATTCACAAACAAACAGGTTTGGATTTTCCAACCGATCCTTGGGATCAACTTTGGGGAGCAGTAATGGCAGTTTTTGATAGTTGGAATGGAGATAGAGCGGTTTATTACAGACAGATGCATGGATATCCAGCAGATTGGGGAACTGCTGTCAATGTACAGGCAATGGTTTATGGTAATATGGGCGATAATTCTGGTACAGGTGTATGCTTTACACGTGATGCCGGTACAGGGGAAAATGTTTTTAATGGTGAATATTTAATCAATGCACAAGGTGAAGATGTTGTTGCCGGAGTGAGAACCCCACAACAAATTACAAAACTTGGTTCTATGCGTTGGGCGGAATTGGCCAAAGTTGATGAAGAGGTCAGAATTAAGGAATATCCTTCTTTAGAAGAGTTAATGCCATCTATTTTTGAGGAACTTAATGCATACCAAGATAAGCTTGAAAAACATTACACGGATATGCAAGATATGGAGTTTACTATGCAAGATGGTAAGCTTTGGATTTTACAAACGAGAAATGGAAAACGTACTGGTGCGGCAATGGTAAAGATAGCGATCGACCTTTTGGAAGAAAAAATGATCAATAAAAAAGAAGCACTACTACGAATTGAACCAAATAAATTGGATGAGTTATTGCACCCTGTTTTTGACCCTAAAGCACTTGATAGATCACATGTAATAGCCCAGGGATTACCGGCATCTCCGGGTGCAGCTACAGGTCAAATTGTGTTTTTTGCAGATGAGGCCAATAAATATAAAAATACAATTTTAACCAGAATAGAGACTTCACCCGAGGATTTAGAAGGTATGAATATTGCTAAAGGAATTTTGACAGCAAGAGGAGGAATGACGTCCCACGCAGCTGTAGTAGCTCGAGGTATGGGTAAATGTTGTGTGTCCGGAGCAGGAGCCTTAAAAATTAATTATAAGACCCGAACATTAACCGTGGAGGGAAAAGAATATCACGAAGGTGATTGGATTTCATTAAATGGTAGTACCGGAAATATTATAGAAGGTAAAGTAGCAACAGTTGAACCGGAATTGAGTGGTGAATTTGCAAAAATCATGAAATTGTCAGATGAATTTGCTACAATGAAAGTAAGAACAAATGCTGATTCTCCAAAAGATGCAAAAGTAGCCCGTAGTTTTGGTGCTCAAGGTATTGGATTAACAAGAACAGAACATATGTTCTTTGAAACAGACCGAATTAAAGCAATGCGAGAAATGATCTTGGCAGATACTGTTAAGGGTAGAAAATTAGCCTTAAATGATCTGCTACCTATGCAGCGTAGCGATTTTGAAGGAATTTTTGAAGCTATGGAAGGACTTCCTGTAACAATTAGATTGTTGGATCCACCATTGCATGAATTTGTACCTCATCAATTAGCGCAGCAAAAAGATTTAGCTGAAGATATGCATATTTCTCTTCAAGCTGTAAAAAATAAGGTAGCAGAATTGGAAGAATTCAATCCAATGTTAGGACACAGGGGTTGTAGATTAGGTAATACATACCCGGAAATTACTGAAATGCAAACCAGAGCAATTATTGAGGCTGCCTTAAATTTGAAAGAAAGAGGAATTGAATCCAAACCTGAAATAATGGTTCCTCTAATTGGTACTTTAAATGAGTTTGTTGCTCAGGAAGATATTATCAGAAGAACGGCCAACATAGTGTTTGAAGAACGTAATGATACAATTGAATATTTGCTTGGAACAATGATCGAAATACCTCGTGCTGCATTAACAGCAGATTTAATTGCGAAACGAGCTGAGTTCTTCTCTTTTGGTACTAACGATTTAACTCAAATGGCATTTGGTTATTCTCGTGATGATGCTGGTAAATTCTTACCTATTTATATTGAAAAGTGTATTTTATCCGTTGATCCATTTGAGGTGCTAGACCAAGAAGGAGTGGGGCAATTAGTACAAATGGGAACAGAAAAAGGCAGGAGTGTTAAGCCCGATCTAAAAGTAGGGATATGTGGTGAACATGGTGGAGAACCAAGTTCCGTTGAATTTTGTTATAGAACAGGAATGAACTACGTAAGTTGTTCGCCTTATCGTATTCCAATTGCTAGAATTGCTTCTGCACAAGCAGCAATCAAAAAAAGTTTACAATAAGAATAGTTACAATAAGGAGGTGTAAATTCACCTCCTTTTTTAATTTCGTTTGTAATAAAAAAATAGTTGAGATTATATTTTTCCACTGTTGGTGTTTTTGCCAACAGTTTTTTTATTGATGGAAACGACTAACTATGGCAAATAGTTATTTGATATTCATTTTATTATGTATATTTTAGGAGGTTTAGGTGCCACTCTTTCTAACTATGAAAAGACCACCTTCTATATCGCTTATCAGAATATTTCCGCTTTTGAAATATGGATAAACATTCCAGGCTCCGTTAAAATTTGTACTATTATTATTGATATAAGTATCAAAAAAGCCTACTTCTCTCAGACTGCCATTGGTAATGTCAGATATATCAATAAAACGAACCCCAGCCGTATAATTGGCCAAATAAAATATGCTTCCATTAACGTAGCCGTTATGATCAATTGCTCCAGTTGGACCTGAATATGTTTTATGCAGAGAAGGCTGATCCAAATCGGTAAAGTCAAATATTAAAGTACGGGTATTGAATCCTCTGTTAATTTCATCTGCTTCATCGCCAACTATAAAATATTTTAAATCATCTGTAAACCAACCTTGATGGGTATAGCCAATATCATTATAGCTAAATGTTATAATTCCAATCGGGTCATCTTTGTCAGTGACATCAACAATAACAACTCCATCTTCATTACTTCCCACAAATATTTCATGACCAACATAGTCAGAATCAGACCCCGAATAAGTGACAACCTGGCCATCATGACTATAGCCGTATTCTTCAAAGCCACCTGCGGCCACTGGATTGATAGGGTTTTTTATGTCAATGAAGTGCGGACCGCCACTAAAAGTTGATGTTCCGACCGCATATGCATAACCGGAGTCTTCATTGATTACTATATTGTGCGCATTTCCAAAACCGGTGTAATGTGCGTCCGCGCTGAAAATTACTGG
>DAOUPU010000248.1 GCA_030625995.1 Flavobacteriaceae bacterium | reverse complement strand
AAAGTTGCCCTTTGAAAACAAAAGCTTTGACTATATAACCATTTGTAGTGTTCTCTTTCATCTAAAGAAGGAGGATATGGATACCATGCTTAACGATTCATTGCAATTGTTGAAAGAGAATGGGAAATTAATAGTCCTCACACCCACCGGAAAAGGGAATTTTTTAAAATTAACAAAACACTCCTTTTCGATTAAAAACAGTAGTGTGTACATATGGTATAGGGCTACGAAAAGTCGAGCTCGACTATGGACGAATGAGAATTATCTGGCAGAATATGCCCTAAAACATAATTTGAACTATAAAAGAGAATTTGTAATGAAGGGTTTTGCTCAATTAGAGATAATAAAAGGTATTAACCTCAGGGCATCCGGTATAGCGATTGGGACTGAACCCACTTATAGGAACCGACCCAAGGGTCGAGGTATTAAACCAGTATCCCACTGATCCCGAGGTTTCGGGAGCGGGATTAGCCCGCCTGAATGAATTTATTCGGGCAGGCCTGCCACGCCGTCGGGTTCGGCTAACTAAAACAAATGAACACACGCATTCTAATCAATAAAAACAAAAAATTATGTATGTAATAACAGGAGCCACCGGAAATACCGGTAAAATTATCGCTTCAACGCTGCTAGAAGCAGGAAAAGAAGTAAGAATTATTGCAAGAAATATAGAAAAAGCTAAAGAACTAACAGAAAAAGGTGCCGAATTGTTTCAAGGAAGTACAAATGATGTTGGATTGTTGAAAAAGGCATTTGCCGAAGTAAATACCGTTTATGCTATCATTCCAATGAATATGCAGGCGGCAGATTACACCGCATTTCAAATGGAGCACGTAAATGCAATTGCAGAGGCCATGGAAGCTTGTAATGTTAAAAATGTGGTTGCTTTGAGTAGTCAGGGAGCCCATATAAGTAGTGGGTCGGGAATAATTCTAGGCTTACACAACATGGAAGAGAGATTTAACCAAATTGATGGTTTGAATACCCTTAATCTTCGTCCATGCTATTTTATGGAAAATACATTAGGAATGGTTGGTTTAATAAAGGAGTCCGGCATAATGGGTTCTCCAATAAAAGCAGATTTATCATTTCCGATGATTGCCACTAAAGACATAGCTAATTACGCTGCCAAAAGATTGCTGGCTTTGGATTTTGAAGGAAATAATCACCAGGATTTATTAGGTGCTGCAAATGTATCTTATGGAGAAATTGCAAAAGTTTACGGGGCTGCTATTGGCAATCCGGATTTGAATTATGTGCAATTTCCATATGCCGATTTTAAAGGTGCTTTCATGGGAATGGGAGCTTCGGAAAGTGTAGCAGATAAAATGAACGAATTTTTGGTTAGGCTAAATGCGGGAGAAATATTTGTTTCGGAAAGAAATGGGGGAAATACAACGCCAACAACCATTGAAGAATTTTCTCATATATTTAGTTATATTTATAAAATGTAATTGCAAAAAGAATTGTGCTCTAAGATTAGGGCACTTTCTTTAAAAAATTTGATCTAAACTAAAAAGTATGTTTATAGGTAAAAGATTCCCGTTTTGGGGTACAGTAAATTGGAGTAAGAGGTATATTTTGATATTCTTTATAATAGATATCATTCCGATTTTTCTTTATACATTATTGGACTGGGAGTGGCTGGCCATTCCCTGGCAACCCATCGCTTTAATTGGTATTGCCGTTTCTTTTTATTTAGGATTTAAAAATAATTCATCGTATGACAGGTTATGGGAAGCACGTAAAATTTGGGGAGGCATTGTTAATGCATCAAGAACGTTTACCATCATGTCAAGAGATTTTATTACTAATGAACACGCAAGGGAAAAGCTATCAGAAAATGATCTCCATACTATTCACAAATCAGTTGTGCATCGTCATGTTGCCTGGTTAAAGGCATTGACCTATCAATTGAGAATCCCTAAACCTTGGGAACACACTGCTGAGAGGGAAGTTAGTTTAAGAAAAGAAGGTGGAGTGTATCACGATGAGGATCATTTTCAAAAACTAAAGCCTTACCTTAGTTCAGAAGAATATAAATATTTGATGACTAAAGGCAATAAAGCATCGCACTTGTTGAGTTTGCAATCCAAAAATTTGTTAAAACTAAAGTTGGGTGGACAAATAGAAGATTTCAGGCATATGGAACTGGAAAAAATGTTAGGCGAATTCTACGCCTTACAAGGCAAATCAGAACGTATTAAAAACTTTCCGTTTCCGAGGCAATATGCAACTGTGAACTACATTTTTGTCTGGATATTTTTAGTTTTGTTACCTTTTGGAATGCTAAACATATTTATAGGGTCCAATAATATATATTCTCCCTGGTTGGTACTGCCTTTTACTATGCTGGTTTCATGGGTTTTTATTTTAATGGAAATGATTGGTGAATATTCAGAAAATCCCTTTGAAGGTTTATATAATGATGTACCCATTTCTTCAATGACGAGGGATATAGAAATAGATATCAGGCAAATGTTAGATGAAAAAGATTTGCCAAAACCTTTAGAACCTATTGGAAAATATAAAATAGTGCTTTAAATATAATTAACCTTAAACGGTTTACTCATATGTTTTAATGGACGGTTATCATCTGCCATTTTCTTTCTTTTTTTTCGAAAAAACGGTATCACATTGAAAGTGCTTCTTTGAATTAATAATTGCCATCATAAGATACATTGCTATTTATCAAAAAATAAGCGAGTCAGGACGAATGCCTGCTTTTATTGTCCGTATAGGGGTTTTTTATTATCAAGGATTATTTATAAAAGAAAAACCCAACTAAAATTAATTAGCAGGGTTATATCTATTGTAACTTATCCTTTTATTCAATTTTTATCATCTCTGTTTATTATTCATTCTTTTCATCTTTTATTAGCATCATTCATAAAATGAATAAGTAATTTTTCCAACAGCATTGTGTGTAGATTTACCTTCAATCGCATCATATCATTGGGATATTCTAAGTATCCCGATAGCTATCTGGAAGGGCTGTATCCTCTAATCAACTGACAGGTCTTTCCACTTTTTACCTAAATTATTGAGGTCAGCATTCATCAGATCATCAGCGGTCATGGCAATTTTAAATTCGCAAATGGCTTCAAAAACTAAAAACCAAGGTTCAGCAATAGCTGGTACAGAAGAAGCATTTGGGACTTCC
>DAOUPU010000094.1 GCA_030625995.1 Flavobacteriaceae bacterium | reverse complement strand
TTAGGAAATTTTTCTTTACGGTTTCTAATTCTGATTTTTGAGAACTAGAAACAAGTTCTGCATCTTCTTTGTAAATAGATGGTCCAACACCTTTGGTAACCATTCTAAACAGATCTGCTTCAACTTTTATACCTAGCTTTTTAGCTTCGCTAGTGTATTGAATTAACTTTTCATCAAGTTTAGACATATGTCTTAATAATTTGTATCTTATTGTTTTTCAGGTTTTTTAATGACAAAATCCAATAAGAGGGTTTAACTTCTTTATTACACACCTTTTATAAAACCTAAGCTCAAATAAAAGGGCTGCAAATATACAAACAAATTATTGTATTAACAATAGGTATTCAAGAGAAATTGAGATGGTATTAATGACAGCACTACTAATACTTTATAAAAGTGCGTCTATGATTTGAGATTCATTTATGCCTTCGGCTTCTGCCTTGTAATTTTTTACAATCCGATGATGTAATATTCCAGAAGCCACTGCCTGCACATCTTCAATATCCGGAGAATACTTACCATTTATTGCAGCATGTGCTTTTGCTGCCAGAACTAAATTTTGTGACGCCCTTGGGCCTGCACCCCAATCAATATAATTCTTAACAATATCCGGTGATAAATTTGATTCTGGTCTGGTTTTAGTCACTAAGTTGACTGCATATTCCACAACATTATCCGCAACCGGAATTCTTCTAATAACATGTTGATAATCCATTATCTCCTGAGAAGATAAAATTGATTTAAGTGTGACACTCTCATCGTTTGTTGTGTTTTTAGCAACTATTACTTCTTCTTCAAACGTCGGGTAATTTAAGTAAATTGAGAACATAAATCTATCCAGCTGTGCCTCTGGTAAAGGATATGTCCCCTCTTGTTCTATTGGATTTTGTGTAGCGAGAACAAAAAATGGCAATTCCAACTTGTAGTTATGCCCCGCGATGGTAACCGATCGCTCTTGCATCGCTTCCAAAAGGGCAGCCTGTGTTTTAGGAGGAGTTCGATTGATCTCATCCGCCAAAATAATATTTGAAAAAACAGGCCCTTTGATAAATTTGAAATTTCGGGTTTCATCTAAAATTTCACTTCCGAGTATATCAGATGGCATCAAATCAGGCGTAAATTGTATCCGTTTAAAATTCAAACCCAATACTTCCGCAACAGTATGGACTAATAATGTTTTTGCCAGGCCCGGCACCCCAATTAAGAGCGAATGTCCTCCGCACAATACAGAAAGTAAAACAAGATTTATAGCATCATGCTGACCTACAATAACTTTTGAAATTTCTTTTTTTAAGTAATTATAATTGATTACTAAATTCTTAATCGTATTTACATCAGACATATAACAGAATTAATTTTTAGCCCAATTGCTTTCAAAATCACAATCCGAATAACCACTGCTGATTTTGATGTAGGTATCCTGAATAATCTCATTGGCCCATTTTTCAATAAGTTCAGTTTTCTTCTTTTGTATCGCCAAATTTTTTATTTTAACATAATCTTGAGAAAGATCTGCGGTATGGGCATCAGTTTTACTTTTTAAAAGAATGATTTTGAATGATTTATCTCCCTCTCTATTTTCTTCAAAAAATACCTCGCTTATGTCTCCTTCTTTGAGGTTACCAACTTTTGCATATAAATCAGGTGGCATCCTTGTTAGGTCAAAATGTGTATCTCTCGTTTCACTGTTCACAATCACACCTTGATTTAGTCTGGTATCTTTATCCTGAGAATATTTTAAAACAGCCTGTTCAAAGGTAATTTTATGCCTTAAAATATCTTCTCTATATTTTGACAATGAATCTTTTGCCATTGCATAAATCTCATTATCCACCTTAGGCTGAATTAATATATGCCTAACATCCCTTTGCTTACCCTTAACCCTTTCAACAGTTAAAATATGGTAACCAAAATCAGATTTAAACGGATTAGAAACTTCACCTTCTTCTAAACTAAATGCTGCTTCCTTAAATTCCTTCACAAACTGGCTATTTCTATCAATTGTATATAAACCACTATTTTGGGTAACAGCGGGATCATCAGAATAAAGAATAGCTTTCATCTTGAAACTTGCCCCCTCTTCAACTTCCTTTTTTATTTCATTGAGTTTTTCAATTGCTTTCTTGACATCCTCTCTACTTGGTTTAGCAAGTAAAACGATCTGGGATATTTCTATTTCTGTACCAATTTCCGGTAAATTATCTTCTGCTTCAAGACTTGTATAATATCTTTTTACTTCTTCAGGTGTAATGTCGACATCCATTGTTAATTCTTGCTGCATTTTATTTATCAACATACTTTCTTTTTCAACCCTATACAATTCATCTTTAAGGTCTTTCATGGAATCAAATCCATACATTTCAAGCATTTTCTCTGCAGAACCTAACTGCTGTGAAAAATAAGCCAACTTTCTTTGAACATTAGATTCTATTTCTGCTTCTCCGACAAAAATACTATCAATTTCTGCATGATGTGCCAGCAGTTTTCTGTGCATTATTTGTTCTAGCATTTCACAATCAGATATTTCAACCTCTCCTCCACTCTGAAGGGTCAACTCTTCCTTAAAAGAATTGATCTCTGAGTCGAGCACAATATTCTTCCCTATAACAGCATCTACACCATCTACCTTTATCTTTTCTTGCGCATTTAATTGGAAACCAACCCAAATAAAAATTAAATAAATTATTTTTTTAGTCATTATTGTAAAGTTCAAATTGTTTTTTCTCTATGGCATCACTAACCAATGTTCGCTCCATTATTTCTGCTAATTCTAATTTTCTTTTGTGCAGAATCATACGTTTAATTGATGAAATCACATAGCTTTTAGGTGCTATGTCGTTTCTATACAGCAGGTTATTAATTGTCAGCAAATATACTCCTAAAGAGTCTTCTTTTTGCATAAATTTATTCTTTTTTAACTTGCCTTCTTCTTTAAGAAAAGGCAGCTTTTTAATGACGTCTTTTTGACTAATCCAAATACTATCATTAAAATTAAATGAGTTAAATTCTAATTCTCTATCTATAAGTTCGTTAACATCCTCTTCTTTATTAGACTTAAAGAGCCGAACTATCTCAGCTTCATCGTTTATATCCTTATCAATATGAATGTACTTTAGTTGTACCAAGTTTTCATTTAATCTAAAAATAGCTTTATTATTTTGATAATATTCCACCATATCATCTTCAGAAAATATAGTATCTAACTCTTGCTGTACAACAGCCTGTTTATATTTGTCGATCAACAATTCTTTTTCGTACTTATCTATTAAAGAACGAATTTCATCATTTTCATCTCCAATATTCAATTTTGCTTTTTTTAGCAATAGCTCTTCCATGGCCCAAGCATTTATATAGCTTGTTCTGAATAAAATGCTGTCTTCTCTACTTAAATCTGTCGGCATTTTTTCTTGCAGATCTTCTTCGTATAAATAGATATTATAAACACGTGCTACGGCATTACTTTTTTCACTTTGCTCTTTGCAAGAAAATAAACTAAAAATAAATAATATGAATATACTATATTTCATTCTTCTCCGTATTTAACTTTTAATTTGTTATATGCTCCTTTATTTATTTTTATCTTGTACTTTTCCCTTAAGCTCTGAACCCATTTTTCTTCTAAAAAATTTTGATAATCATTAACTACCTCACCTCTAGTTTCATTTAATTCTTTATTGGTTGGAGGAATTAATTTATCTAATCTTATGATTGTATATTGATGTTTTTCCTCATTATAAATTTCACTTACACCAACCTCCATTTCATAATTTACCGGTAATTTATTGCTTTCTCTTTCTAAAACCCCACTACTAAAAAGAACGTGAATTGTCGCTCCTTCATTAACTATTCCTTTGATTTCTTCTAAGGACTCACCATTCTCTAAGTACTGTTTTACCAATTTTGCTTTGTCCAGAGAAGTACAACTGGCAATCGTTAACTCAGCTCTTTCTTTCCATACATAATTGTTTTTATTGTTATTGTAATACTTTTTTAACCCTAATGTATCCTTCTCTGACTTCTCCCAAATATATTTTTGCAATAATTCAAATAATAAGAGCCCATCTTTATATTCACGATAAATTTCTGCGAATTCTTTATTCGTAAATTCTAAATTTCCTTTATAATAATTTATTATTTTTTCAACCTTATATTCTTCATAGATCTCTCCTATATTTTGATTTCTTTTAGTTAAAGAATACTTGTAGAAGTCATTTACGGTGAAAGCATCATTATCAATTTTCAATAACACTTCATCTGATTTCATTTCCTGAACATTAGGTCCATAAAATGAATTAAGTAAATTTCTGTTTTCTGAAATTTCATAATTATTCTCGAGTTTTTCAGCCAATGCTTTTTTTACATATTTTGATCTGCTTCCCTTTTCAATCTTATCTTCAAGCTGAGAATACTGTTCTTCAAAACTTCCAACCGGTATTTTTTTTAGTAATTTTAAGATATGCCAACCATAATCCGTTTTAAAAGGATCAGAAAAATCACCTTCATTTGATAAGCCAAAGGCAATTTCATCAAAGGGAGGCATCATCCTACCTGCTCCAAACTTAGGCAAAACACCTCCTTTTATCGATGAGCTTGTATCATCTGAGTGTTCTTTTGCTATTTGCGCAAAATCATCCCCTTGCTTGAGTTTATTGTAAATGTCGAATATTTTTGTTTCGGCGTATGTTGAGTCATTTGGATCTTTCTTTACCATGATATGCGCCACCTGAACTTCCCCTAAAGAAGTTCTTCTATTATTTGCTTTTACAATATGAAATCCGAATTGCGTTCTAAAAGGCTTCGAAACACCTCCAATCTTTGTATTGAAAGCTGCATTTTCAAAAGGATAAACCATTGAAAAAGCTGAAAAATAACCCAGGCTACCCCCATTGTTTTGGACTGACGGATCCTCTGAATACTGTTTTGCAACTTGTTCAAATGATTGACCATTTAGAATTTTATCTCTAGCCTCCATAATTCTGTTATAAGCTATCAATGTGTCTTTTGGTATGGCGTCTGCAGCAACTCTAATTAAAATATGACTCGCGTCAACTTCAGTCACTGTTCTATCATATGCTTCCTTAATTAAAAATTCAGTTGCTGAAGAATCCTGCAGATAGGGAGTTACTAGTATTTCCCTATACTTAGCTAATTCTTTTTGGTAAGAAGAGATAGTATCTAACTTTAACTCATACGCCTGTTTTAGTTTAATCTTAAAATCTACAAACAAATTGAAGTAATCATCAAAATTCTTTTTTTCATAATCAACTACAATATCCTTATTCTTTTGAAACACTCTGATGAATTCAGAAGAGTAAACTTTTTCATCATCAATTCTTAGAAGAATTTCCTCTTTATCTTGAGCTCTTAATAATACCGTATACAGTAATACTATAAGTAATAATCCTTTTTTAAACACCATCTATTGATCTATGCTCTTTACTTTACAAGTAATTTTTAAATTTGGTCAAAAATATTATCTATTTATTAATTCATTGTTAAAAAAATCACAAAGAAATAACTCCTTCAACGGTACCGACTTCCTTGTACTTTTCAATAATTTCACCGGAAGTATTCATGTCGACTAAGATCGTCAAACTAGTGAATTTTTCATTTTTTGAGGTCTTTGATCTAATAACGGCTCCCAGTTTATTAAACATATTATCAATTTGCTCAAATTTATCCTTGTCTGTTGGAATAATAAATTTGAACATATAGTTTGTAGGAAACGTGGTTGTCTCTTCTAAACTAAGTTTCAATTTATCATAGAATTCTTTTTCTTTGCTCATAACTATTCTTTTTATACGCTCTGCTTGCAAATTTACAAATATTAAGTACTTATCTCCATTCCAAAAAATCGTTTTTTTTAAATTATTCAATATCAGGTTATTGTAAATACTATTCCCTCTGAACTAATAATTCAAACAGAACTGATCTAAAGGATTAAATTAAGTACATTGTTTATTATCTTTGTTTACACAATTATAATGCAGAGATCCATACACTATGAACATTTTCTAATTGGAGCAATATTCAATAATTGTAATTAATATTAAGCTTAACCTAAACTATTTCATGCAAAAAAAAATTGTAATTACTGGTGGTCCGGGCACAGGAAAGTCATCATTAATTAATGAATTAATAAGTCAAAATTATTTTTGCATGCCTGAAATTTCACGAAAGGTCACTTTAGAAGCCAGAAATAATGGTGTAGAGCAACTATTCTTAAAAGAACCTTTGTTGTTTAGTCAATTATTGTTAGAAGGACGAGAACAACAATTTCTTAAGGCTGAGAGAGAAAGTACCAATATTGTTTTTTTCGACCGCGGGATCCCTGATATACATGGCTATATGAATTATATCGGAGTAGATTATCCTGATGTATATAAAAAGAAAAGTTTAAAATACAGATATACTACTATATTTATGACGCCTCCCTGGCAGGAAATATATCAATCCGACAACGAAAGATATGAGAGTTACGAGCAGTCTTTGGCTATTCATAATCATCTAACAAAAGCCTATAACGAATTAGAGTATTCCATTCTAAATGTTCCAATTGGCAGTATTAAGGAAAGAGTACAATTTATTTTAAATTCAGTAATATCTTAATGTATGTCTACCTCACTGGATATTTTAAAGAATTACTGGAATTACCAGAGTTTTCGCCACCCTCAGGAGGAAATAATAAATGCGGTAATTAGAGGGGATAATGTTCTCGCATTATTACCAACAGGTGCAGGTAAATCAATTTGCTTTCAAATTCCAGGATTAATAAAAAACGGCATTTGCATTGTTATTTCCCCATTGATCGCTTTAATGGAAAATCAAGTTATGTCCTTGAACAACAAAGGTATAAAGGCTATAGCACTGACGTCTAAATACAGCACAGAGGATACTATAAAAGCATTCGACAATTTGCAATTTGGAAATTATAAATTTTTGTACTTGTCTCCGGAAAAATTACAATCGGAATTCATTCAGAATAAAATTGGTCAATTAGAGGTTAACTTAATTGCCGTCGATGAGGCTCATTGTATATCTGAATGGGGTCACGATTTCAGACCTGCTTATTTGAAAATTCCCATTTTAAAAAAAATACTTCCAGATGTAAAAATGATTGCCTTAACGGCAACTGCAACTCCTAAAGTAATGACGGATATAGTGGAAAATTTAGAATTGTCAGATGTTCAAATATTTAGGAAGTCATTTTACAGGAATAATTTATTTTACAATATCATAAAAACGGAAAACGCACTTCATAAATTAAAACAAATACTTCTAAAAATAGATGAACCTGTCATTGTTTATGCCGGATCAAGGAAAAGAACAATCAATATTTCAAATTTTTTAAATCTAAATAATTTCAAAAGTCAATATTACCATGGTGGAATGGATAGTGAAGAAAAATCAAAAGCATTGGAGAACTGGATGAACGAAAATATACCTATTATCGTTGCAACGAATGCTTTCGGTATGGGAATTGACAAGTCAAATGTCCGTGCCGTTATACACATGAACATTCCATACAGTGTTGAAAATTACCAGCAAGAGGTGGGACGAGCCGGACGAGATGGTTTTAAATCATATGCAACGCTTATTTTTAATGATGGTTCAATTATAGATTTTAAAAGCTATTTGGAAAAAGGGATTGTGACTCCTAAGTACTCTGAACAAGTCTATGAAAAAATCAATCAATTTTATCAAATCGGTAATGGGGAATTAAATGATCGTTATTACCATTTAAACTTGCAAGATTTCTGCAATACCTATGATCTGTCATTATTAAAAACATATTATGTATTAAATAGTTTTGAAAGTGAGAATATCATTGACATCAAACAAAATTCCAACAGAAAATCTGCCTTTAAAATTATTGTAAAGAATTCTTTTCTGTTTGAGTATGAAAAATTAAATCCAAGATTATACAACACGCTAAAAGTTATTCTTAGAAATTATGGCGGGGCATTTGACCAATTCATTACAATAAATGAAAGCACTATTGCCAAGAAACTAAATCAAAAAAGGATAGAAGTGATCAAATCGCTAAAGCAATTGGAAAATGATAACATTATTATCTACCAAAAGTCTACTTCCGACCTAAAGTTAAAATTTTTGGTGCCGAGGGATGAAAAGTTTGTTATGGCTCAAATCTCAGAAAATTTGAAAAAAAAGAAAAAAGTAAAAATTCAAAAGGCAAAATCCATTATCTCATATGTCGAAAATAATGGAATTTGCAGAAACGTTCAATTGTTAAATTATTTCGGTGAAAAAAATATACAGGAATGTGGTAAATGTGATGTTTGTATCTCAAAAAAAAAGAGAGAAACCAGAGCAGATTACAGTGACATTGCAAATAAAATAACCAACATACTCAAAACAGATGTACCCACCTCCTACGATGAACTTGTAAGCCAATTGGATTCAGATAAAAAAAGTATTATAAAAACTCTACAATTGATGGTTGAAAAAAATTCAATAAGATTAACTTCGCAAAATAAAATAATTAAGAATAAATGACCTCTGATTTGCGAATAATTTTCATGGGTACTCCTGAATTTGCCGTTAAGGCATTAGAGGACTTGTTAATCGAAAAATATAACCTTGTTGGAGTAATTACTGCACCGGATAGACCAGCTGGAAGAGGAAGAAAAATAAGACAATCTGCAGTAAAAACTTTTGCGGTGAAACACAATTTGAATGTGTTACAGCCATCTAACTTAAAAGACCCGTTTTTTTTGGATCAGTTAAAAATGTTGAACGCCGATCTACAGATAGTCGTTGCATTCAGAATGCTACCAAAAGTTGTTTGGGACATGCCAAAAATAGG
>DAOUPU010000180.1 GCA_030625995.1 Flavobacteriaceae bacterium | reverse complement strand
TATTTAAACAATATACTTTATAGTATAAATTTTCACCAGAAAATAAGAGGGTTGAATTAAAGTGCAAGAAAATATTTTCCTGAGGCATGTCCGATACCCTATTATCTTGTCCAAAGGATTTTAGATCGAAGCTAATAAAGATGATCAACATTATATAAAAGTACGTTCTCATTCCCAAAAACTAGGTTTAATATTAGTTCCAAATTCAGTGCAATCGCCACAAGCCGTCGTGACGACAATAATTGGCCCATCATTTGGAAAATTATCATCTGGATAGGACTGATTGAAATCAAAAAATTTCACTAAACCATCCATAACTTCTCTTTGCAAAGGTGGTGGCTCAGCAGAAGGTGCCAGATTTACGTCCATGGGCTTCGAAAACTCGCAATTAACAAAATAGAAAAGTTCTGAAGCATCTGGGTAAAAATCCTGATAATTAAAAAATAATCTTTTTTCAGATACAGAAGAAACTTCAAACATCCCAATTACCTTTTCATTCTGACTATCAACTGAAACGATATTTCCTTTGATAAATCCAGGCTGATTCTGTGAAAACACATTTTCCGATACAGATAATTTCTTAACAGTTTTATAATAGGTATATGCGTCTAATGATTGAACATATTGTTTTACTAATATACTATACCTGTGCGAAATAATTGGATCCTCAGCATTCACAAAACGAACTTGAAACTTCTTCACTTTATCTTCTGTCAGATCAATAGTCGTCGTCTGAATAATGTCATTCGAGTTAACGGTGTTGTAGCAAGTTTTTTGTTCCGTAGTCTTATCTTCTATGGAATACCTAAAAAACGGATTATTTTCGTCGTCAACCAACAAATCCTGTGGCACCCAATAGGGCGCTATTATTTGATAAGTTTCCTCGTATTCATACTGATAATATTTTGAATTTCCACTCGGATCACTTGAATCGACATATATAAACATTCCATCGTTGTTTCGACCGTCTAAACCTCTTTCAGCATACAAATCATCTATCTGCGTAACCTGTGTTAATTGGGTCGTTTTAGATTCATAATTTTTTCCATTCGCTCTTATTATTTTCAATTGATAACTCCGTCCGGGTTCCGCCTCAAATTCCTTTGATGAGATATATTTACCGGCTGTTTCGGATTCATAAAAATCGAATTGATTTCCGGTATTATCTGTAATAAGAACGGCCGCATTTCGCTCTGGCACACTCTCATCCGTTTCTAATGGAAATGAATTGGTCAATATTACCTCTTGATGCTTAAATTCATTTGAAATTCTGGCATTTACAACTATTACGCTTTCGAAACTTAAGGTACTAACGTCAATTTCCTCTGTGCAAGCCTGATGAAAAATCCCCAGAAGAATGAACAAATAAATTATATGTTTCTTTAATCTTATCACTTGATTTATCTCGAATAATTTAAAATTTAAAGTTATAAGTAATGGTTGGTATTGGTGTTGAAAAAATAGAACTTTGATAAGCTTTTATTTCTCCATTGTCCGTAACAAAAAATACAGAATACGGATTATTTCGTCCTAACACATTATAAACTGAAATATTCCAAAAACTATGTGCCAGTTTTTTGATCTTATGATTTCCTTCAATATTGACACCTAAATCCAACCGATAATAATCTGGTATCCTGAATTGATTTCGGTCACTATAAAATACATATTCGGCGCCATTGCTGATATATTTTCCTATTGGATATGTAACAGGTCTTCCCGTTTGATAAATAAAATTCGCAGAAAAGCTATAACGTTTTGTTAATTTATAATTTGCTACAAGACCAAAATCATGTGGCTTGTCATAATTTGTTGGAAAGTAATCACCGTCATTAACTCTTTCTTCACTGAACTCACTGTCAAGTTTGATTAGAGACTTTGAATAAGTATAACCTATCCAACCATTTAACCTGCCTGAGTTCTTTTTAACTAAAAATTCAATTCCATAAGATTTTCCATCACCCTGTAAAACTTCTGTTTCGATTTTATCATTAAGCAATAATTGTGCACCAACTTTGTAATCTAATAAATTTTTAGATTGCTTGTAATATGCTTCTACATTGATTTCGTAGTTATTGCCTTCCAGGTTCTTAAAAAGACCTAAAGAAATTTGATTTGACGTTTGTGGTTTTATATTATAATCAGACAATTTCCAAGTATCTGTTGGTGAGGCCGTTGTGTTATTAGAAAGTGTATGAATAAATTGATAAACATTGTTATAACTGGCTTTAATAGAAAAGCTTGGTGTGAATGAATATCTTGTTGAAAACCTAAATTCAGGACCACCGTACTTTTTTGCCGCCTCGTTAGTATCAAACCGAAGTGTGTCAATTGCGCTATCAACGTTTTTGGGTTGACCATCTGCATAAACGGTTTGTTCTGTTTCACCAAGATAGGCGTAGTATGAATATCGTAAACCAGCACTAAAGGATAATTTCTTATTAATATTAAAATTGTCAGAAATAAAAACGGCAGATTCGAGAGCTTTTTCTTCTGAAATGTAAATTGGTTCTACAATCGACCCGGCCCCTTTCGGTGATTTTTCCCCCGGGAAATTATTATATAGCTTACCAGATACACCATAATTAAAAGTATGATTGGTATTTAAAATATAATTAAAAACTAATTTGATGTCAGTTTCCTGAATTTTGTATTTAAAATCAAAGCTTCCATTGGATACGCCTTCAAAACCAATATCGTAGTCATAAGAACTATGTGCCAAGATTAGGCTACCCATGTTCTTCTCGTTGAATCGATGATCCCATTTTAAGGATACGAGGGCATTATTGTATGTATATAGTGAATCAGATGAGATACTGAACTTATCGTTACTATAATAACCTGTAACATTTAAGGTATTCTTATCATTAAATTCATGGTTATACTTTAATATTGCATCGTAAAATGATGCCTGACTGTTATTTAAATTTTCATTATTGATTGCCTTAAGAAGCCAATCTGAATACGTCGCTCTTCCGCCAACTATTAGTGATGCTTTTTCTTTGACTATAGGAAGTTCTAACATCAAATTGGCTGTAACCGGACCAATACCACCTTCCCCTTTTATTGATTCTTTATCTCCCGTTTTTGTGGTTATGTCGAAAACAGATGACAGCCTTCCTCCATATTGAGCAGGAATATTTCCTTTATATATTTCCAAGCCACCAGTTGTATAGGGGTTAAATGCCGAAAATATTCCAAAAAAGTGTGTTGGATTGTAAAGTACGCCATTGTCAAGAAGCATCAAATTCTGATCCGCTTTACCACCTCTAACATTATATCCCGTTGCGCCTTCCCCTGCTCTTGAAATTCCTGGTAGCGTAGTTGCAATTTTTAAAATGTCACGCTCACCCAAGACCAGTGGGATTGTCTTAATTTCATTGATTTGAATTTTTGTTATTCCACTAATAGTTTCTTCTACATTTCTATCAATATCAGATTCAATAATAATCTCATCCAACATTTCAAGACTTTCTTTCATCTCAAAATTATAAACACCATTATTGTATATGATAATTTTCTTTCTAGAATCTGACATTCCAAGTGATTTCAATTCAAGATAGTTGGTCCCAACGGGAAGATCTATCGAGTAGTTTCCGTTTTGATCCGTTACTGTGTTTATATCCTTGTCGGCAACTGTTAATACCAGGTTAGGTATTTTTTCTCCAGTCGAGAGGTTTGTTACGGAACCCGTTAAGGTATACTCTTTAAAGCTTGAATTCTTTATTTCTTTCCCAATTCTTATCGTCTCTACTTTATTGATTTCAGTACTGATCTCATTCATAATCAACACAGGGTTGGAAGATTCAATTACGAACTTCTCTTTTTTCCTTTCTCCAAAAAAATTAAGCGGTAGCGTATCATAGATTACACTGTTTTGGGTTAGAATTACCTTATCATCTTCTGTAACATAAAAATTGATTAAGGTATTCTCGAAAATGTCTCGTAAAATATTGGAGAGACTTTCATCAATGTACTCTCCTGAAATTTTTTGGTTAGAGACAAACCAGCTTTCAACATAATAAAAATGAATATCCGACTCACTCTCAATTTCTAAAAGCGCCTCGACAATCGTTAAATCCTCAAAAGAGATCGTAATTTTATCATTTGTTTTTTGAGTAAAACCCAATTGGAAAAATAACAGTCCTAATATGAAGAGTATATATTTCCTCATTCTACCTCTTCTTTATTGCCAAGAATATCGTCAATTTTCTTCATTAGATCTTTTATGAAATTCTCAGGATCTGATTTTCTTAAACTTTTATTTTGTTTATAAACCAAGTTGATTTTATCTTTTAAATTGGGGAAAACCTTTTGAATGTCTTTTTTGCCTTCCACCAAATAATATGCATCCTCAAAATGTACAATGTTTTTATTCTTTTCAGAAAATTTACTGAGTACTGTATTTTGATGCACGTATTCTCTTCTTGATTTATAATGTTTCGTGTAAAGATTTATCCTTAGCCCTTTATAAGACACTTCGTAAAACCCTTTTAGCTTTAATCCATTCGAATTCAGATTCAGCTTTACGAAATCACGATCATAAATTTGAAATCCTTTGACAAATTCTTTATTAGGAATGAACATATTATAACCAAAAGAGCCCTTCAAATTCACAATGATTTCATCATTATGTATATCATATTTAAGATCAATATCAAAGTAAGCTTGTTCCTTATAATAAATCGATCCTTTTAAAAACCCGTCATGCCTAAAATAATTATGATTTCCGTTTCCCGTACGGTACTTGTAGCTAAAAGTTTTACCGTTAAGCAGACTTGTATTCTCCTGACCAATGATTTGATCAAACCAGATGTAGTACTTCTCCTCCCCTAAAAAAGACTGACTAATTAAAGATATGGATAAAAGAAGGAATGATATTAATATTGAATATTTTCTAAATGACATCATACCAAATATAATCTTTTTGATAAAAATACATCTACTTTTAGTCGCTTTTCTAGGTCTATTTTTTTAATAAAATAATTGTGTTTTTTCGTAAAAGTTTCATTGTTATATTTATCAGCAATTCAAATAAATATCTATTTTTGCATTATCTATTTTAGCTTAATATTTCACTAAAAAATAAATCTTTATGGAACAAAGAATTTATAAGCCAAAAATTTTCGCTTGTACAGAGAGCACT
>DAOUPU010000244.1 GCA_030625995.1 Flavobacteriaceae bacterium | reverse complement strand
AGAAGCTATCGCTAAACCAACTACAAACCCGGACCCAGACATTCCGATGAATTGTTCTGCCGAAATATTTGCAGCGATTAAACTCGCACCAATTGCCCACCATGGTAATGATTTACTTGCCAAAAAATAATCTTCGGCATTCTTTTGATGCCCCTTTTTATCTCGTGAAACCCATAAACCTACCCCTAAAATAAGTATGGCATAAGCAATAAATACGAAATAATCCCAAAATCCAAATCCTGTTGTCATAATTCCTTCATTAATAAATTAATATAGTTTGTCTAAATTTATATTAAACTTTTTATCATTTTTGCAGCTATTTCAGCTGTAATATCTCTTTGAGGTGAGCCAAACATTTCATATCCAACCATAAACTTCTTAACCGTTGCACTTCTTAATAATGGTGGATAAAAACTCATATGCTAATGCCAATAATCATTGTCTTTACCGTTTGTTGGTGCCTGATGAATTCCACTAGAATAATGGAAAGAGCATTCAAAAATTTTGTCATATGTTTTCGTGATAACTGAAATCACTTCGGCAAACTGTTTTGATTCAAAATTTGTTAAATTTTCAATACTTTTTTGCGCTTTCTTAGGAGCGATCGTTGTTTCAAATGGCCAAATTGACCAAAAAGGAGCCAAAACAACAAATTCTTTATTTTCAAAAATTATACGTTCTTGAAGTTTCAATTCCTGATTAATGTAATCTTCTAAGAGCGTTTTATTCGTTTTTTCAAAATACTCTAACTGCATTTTGTCTTTTTTAATTACTTCATTTGGTAAAGAGGATTGGCTCCAAATTTGTCCATGTGGATGTGGGTTACTACAACCCATAACAGCCCCTTTGTTCTCAAAAATTTGTACGTAATTAATGTTGTTGTTTTCGCCTAATGTTTTGTATTCATGTTGCCAAGCAATTACTACTTTTTGAATATTTTCAACAGACATTTCTGTCAGACTTTTTGAATGATCCGGGCTAAAGCAAATCACTCTGCAAATACCTTGCTCACTTTGTGCATTGAGCAATCCATCATTTAAACTAAATGATTTAGAATCGTTTTGCAGTGCCGGAAAGTCATTATTAAAAGTATAAACATCTGTATATTTTGGGTTAGTCTCACCATTTATTCTTGTATTTCCTGAGCATAAATAACAACTTTTGTCATGGGATGGCCTTTTCTCTTTTGAGATGACTTCATTCTGACCTTGCCAAGGTCTTTTGGCTCTGTGTGGAGACACTAATACCCATTCTCCGGTTAAAATATTATAGCGCTTATGCGAATAATCTTGTAAATCTGTATTCATTTTATGTAACTAAATGTGTTCCGCTTGAAAGTTTTATCTGATATATTGAACATTCATTATCAAATTTGGTCTTATATGATTTTGTTACTTCAGAAGTAAAATTATTAATTTGGTTTTTTTCAATTAAATTAATGGTGCATCCTCCAAAGCCGCCTCCCATCATTCTAGAACCTATAACTGCGTTACTTTCTTTTGCTTTATCTACCAAAAAATCAAGTTCATCACAACTTACCTTATATTGATGCTGTAAACCAGCGTGCGATTGGTAAATTAATTGACCTAACTTTAAGATATCATCACTTTTTATTGCTTCGGCAGATTTTTGAGTTCTGTTTATTTCCTGAATAATATAGGATGCTTTTTGATAGTCATCATCTGAGATTTTGTCTTTTAAGGCAAGCAATTCTTTTTCTGTAACATCTCTAAGTGCTTTTTTGTGAAGCATAGTTGAAACATTCTCACAAACTGACCTTCTGTTATTGTAGGCACTATCTGATAAATTGTGTTTTACATTGGTATTAATGAGCAATAATTCATAACCTTTTAAATCTATTTGATAGGCTTTAGATTCAATAGTTCGACAATCCAACAGTAAGAAATGATCTTCTTTACCAAACATACTGGCATACTGATCCATAATCCCACATTTAACTCCCACATAGTTATGTTCCGCTTTTTGAGATATGAAAATCATGTCTTTTTTTGATAGTTCTAATTGAAATAGTTCATTTAACCCAAAGACGATGCTATTTTCTAATGCTGCAGAGGAAGAAAGCCCTGCCCCGTCTGGTATATCACCTCCAAATACTATATTAAAAGGACTAAGTCCAATCCCTTTTTTTTGTATTTCTGAAATGACACCTAATATATAATTCCTCCATCCACCATTTGGTATAGGGGCTATACTATCTAAATTAAATTGATATTTCTCTTTTTTATCATAAGCATAAACTGAACAATAATTCGTCTTGCTTTTTTCAACTGCTGCTATTATACCCTTATCAATCGCAGCGGGAAATACATATCCATCATTATAATCTGTATGCTCACCTATCAGGTTTATCCTTCCGGGTGAAAAAATAACTAATGGTTGAGACTTATAAATTTTTATAAATTTTGAGACTATTTTTTCTTTTAAAGGTTTATTCATGTGGATAATCAATTAGTTGTCTAATATTTCTTGAATCCAGAAAAGTATGGTATGAATTACTATTGTTCTAACAATATTAAATGTCAAATATACGCTTAATATTTTATTTAAAAAAATAATCGGAATCTATTCTTATATTTTGCTAAAATATAGGTTTTCTAATAGTTACAGCTCAAAACTATAACCCTTTGAAATAAAGGCATCAAATTTCTTTTTATCGAATTTGTATAGGAATGCACCTTTTTTGGAACTTGATTTATCTTTCTTATCCGTCTTTGTTAAGATATCAAAAGAGAGTAATTTTTTTCTAAAATTTCTATTATCCAATTTTTTCTGATAGATGCATTCATATAAGACCTGTAATAGAGGAATAGTAAAATTTTCCGGAAGAAGATTAAAACCTATTGGCTCATATCTGGTTTTTTGTCTCAGTTTGGTAATAGCATCTTTTACCATTTGGCCGTGATCAAGGATCAATTCAGGAATTTCATCAAGACCAAACCAATGGGCATTGAATTTTTCCACGCTTTCTATATCAAACTCGTCAATTCGAATTAAGCTATAATATGCGACAGAAATTACCCGTTCTCCAGGATCCCTTTTAAGCTCACTATATGTTTTCAATTCTTTTAAGTAAACATCCTTAAGTCCAGTAGATTCAAAAAGAATTTGTTTAGCACCATCTTCTATGGTTAAATGTTTTTTAATAAATGCTCCGACTAAAGACCATTCACCTTTTAAAGGTTCTACTCTCCTTTTGAATAATAATAATTTTATTTCTTTTGAATCAAATCCAAATACAATACAATCA
>DAOUPU010000240.1 GCA_030625995.1 Flavobacteriaceae bacterium | reverse complement strand
GAAGTTTCGAAGCAAGAAGTATTTTATCAATTGAAAGAATCATCATTTTTTCTAAAGTTGTATATTTCTCGATATCGCCAATCTTAGAAAACTCCATATCTACTTTTTCTTTATCCACAATAGAGCTATAAAAAAACTTTCCATTATCGCCATGAACCCTACGAATACCAGATTTATTTGATAGTAAATTTTTAAAATTAGTCTTACTGTCAAATCCTAAAGAAGAAATTATGTTGTGATGTGTAATATAGACCTTCCTCATTTTTATTCCTTTAACAATCCGTTTTTTCTTCTCCATTCTTCAAAAAAATCTGGAAAATTCAAAGCGAGTGTTCCTTTATTATCTACAAAGACCTGAATAGTTTTTCCGGTACAAGCCACTTGTCCTTTTGGGTTAAAAATTTTGTAATTGAATATTATTTTAGCGGATACAGAATTTACAAAAGTAGTTTCAATAACGGCAACATCCCCATATGTCAAAGGTAATAAATGCTTGCTAGACGACTCCACTACCGGAGTTATATACCCGTTTTTTTGTACATCTAAATAAGACAATCCATGTTTCCTTCCAAAATCTTCTCTTCCTTCTTCAAAGTAAGAGATATAATTACCATGCCATACTATTCCTAATGGATCTGTTTCATTGAATCTTACACGTATAGAGGTACTTTCTTTGATTGTCATAATTAAATAGCGTTTTTTGCTTTATCGTAATATATGGAGATCGTCAACATACTAATAAAAAACAGTCCTAACAAACTAATCTCCGGAAGAACATCTACAATGTTCCCACTTCTGATGATCACATCATAAAAACAGTTCAATCCCCAATTCATGGGTGAGATCACAGCAAATATTTGCATGAATTTTGGCATCATAAATACAGGGATCCAAATACCTCCAATAGCCGCCAAAAGTACCACTAAGGTTGCACCTAACGGGGCCGACTGTTCTTGCGTAGTAGAGAGTGTCCCTAACAATATTCCTATACCTATTGCTGCTAAACTAGAAAAAATCGCAACCAAAAAGAGCAAGAAATAACTTCCGTTAATTTCAAACTTTGGCAGCTCTATATATGGAAAAAAATACAAGCCTACCATTAAGATCAATAAAAATTGCAGCATACATATTAAGAGATAAACGAGAACCTTACTACTTAAAATTGTAGCATACGAAACCGGATTCGTTCTTAAACGAACATAAGTTCCCTGATTCTTTTCTTTAACAATATTTATCGATAAAGGAATTACTATAAAAAATATGGCAAATAAGGTCCATGCCGGCACATTATGTTGCACCGAGTTAGGTTTTATTTCAAGGTCGGCCTGATGAGGATTTACTTCTCTAAACGCAAATATTTTTGAATTATCAAATATATCTCCTTCAATTTCCAATTCATTTTGAAACGATCTATAAATGGCCTCTGATTCTATTTTTGTAATCATTCTATCGATAGAATTTTTTACCTCATTTTTAAAAGATAGATGTGCGGCAGGATCAAAATACAATTTAATCTCTTGAGTTTCAGTGTCATTATCTACTTGAAGTTCTACATCTTCTATTCCGAACTCACTCAATATTTTGCCAACATTTGCAGAAACTTTCGCATTTAAATTGGCGGTTAGTCCTTTAGGAATTATGATAGCCATTTTGTATTTCCCTTTCAAGACCAGCTCATTGGCTTGATCTTCATCAATCTGCACCCCATTAATATCTTTGAAAATTTCGAAAGTATTAGCCTCTTTCAAACTAGAAATTATTGAGGATGACAGTTCATCCTTATCCAAATCAATAAGAATTATCGGAACTTTAACATTATCGTCTTTAACGAAAGAACTGTTTTGTATTAATGTAACGGTGATTACAAGCACCAAAGGCATTAAAAAAAGAATTACCAGTCCTGCAACATCTCTTTTTAAAAGTAAAAACTCCTTATATATCGCTATGCCTAATTTATACATAATCCCGTAAATCTCCACCCGTTAAACTTAGGTATACATCTTCTAATCTCCTAGCATTCTCCACAGAATCTATCAACTCCTTTGGTGTACCTTTTGCTATAATTTTTCCATTATCTATAATCGCTACACGATTACAAAAATATTGCGCCTCAACCATATGATGGGATGTATAAATAATTGTAGTCCCTTTGGTATTCATTTTCTTAAGATGCTCTATTATAACATTTTTAGACTGAACATCAACTCCCACTGTAGGTTCATCCAAAAATAAAATCTTAGGTTCGTGTAAAATTCCGGCAAGTAAATTTAATCTGCGTTTCATTCCACCCGAAAAAGTTTTCACTTTTTTGTTTGAAAACTTTAACAGACCTAAATCCTGTAATGACTGTTGGATCCTATTTTTCAAATTCTCTCCTTTTAGTCCATACATTGCTCCAAAATACATCAAATTTTCGAAAGCGGTAAGTGTAGGATACAAGGCATATTCCTGTGGAACTACTCCAATTAAAAATTGGATTTCTCTCTTGTTTTCTTGGTAATTTAATCCATCTATCTCAATAGATCCTGATGTTGGTTTTAACAAGCCGCATATTAATGAAATTAATGTCGTCTTTCCTGCACCATTAGGTCCCAAAAGTCCGAATATTTCATAATTATGAATGCTTAGATCCGTTGGCTCAACTGCATAAGAATCAGAATCTTTGTACTGCTTTGCCAATTGATGGATATGAATTATAATCTCGTTCATTTAAGCGATCGCTTTTTTCAATGTCCTAAAGAATTTTTCTTCTTTATCAGCAATGACCAACAATTGATCGGCCACATCATTATAGACATCCTCTTTTGCGCTTCTATTTTTATAAATTCGTGATGCATCCAGTGCAAAATCTCTCCACATATCCCCTATCACCGTCATTTCCCCAGATAATTCTGCTAATTTCTGATTATTCAAAATCTTACTTGATTCCTGCAAAAAAGCTGCATAAATATATCTGAACCCACCTCCACCAGTACCAATTTCTTCCTGCATTCTTACTATTTGTCCCAGATAATGGTTGGCTTTTTTTATACCTTTCTTCTTCGGCCATTTTCTGATAAGATTTGATGTGTATCTTATTCCTTTTACCCCTAGAACCGGCAAAGCTCCAAGCATTTGATTACATACCTGTTTTATCCCCTTAATAATTGCTGTTTCCAATTGTAATTCCTTAGGGAATCCTATTGGGTAATAGATGTGACCTTTCGGTGCAAAGACTCCTTTCGCAAAACGTACTTTTTCTAATTCCTTTTCAGTCAAAGAGGTAACCGATTCCATGACCGGATCACTTATCAAATAATTACCGTCCTCCTTTCCATATACCACGAGATTATGTGCATTGAAATGGAACCTGAATTCATCAGGAAAGTAAATTAAATT
>DAOUPU010000190.1 GCA_030625995.1 Flavobacteriaceae bacterium | reverse complement strand
TTAAATATCTCAACATCAATTAATTCGGCATAGGTTTTATTAATTTTATTAGAATCTAGTACAAAAAATTGAGCGCCTTCCGCAAAAACAGCACCTTTGGAATTCGAATTCAAAATTCCTTTATCTAAGGTGTTTTCATCTTTTACATGACCAATTAACTTGTACAAATCGACCGTATAATCACTAATTTCATCCACTCCTCCCATCAAAATATTATGCACATCATCTTCCAGCATGATCAAACTATCTATCAATGAGGACTCAAAGGAGGTAGCACTATGCGAGTAAGTAACATTATAAGATTTACAAGCCAATCCCAAGGCAATTTGACCTCCAACTGTATTATGTGTAGATTGTATAAATGAAGTAGGGGTTAAATATTGTTCATTATTATCGATCATCTTTTTCAGGAAATTCTTAGAATCAATCAAACAACCCATACCGGTACCGGTTATTATTGCTTCAGGGATTTCTATCCCGGCCTCTCTAAGTGCAACAGAAGACGCTACCACTCCCATTCTGACACCAGTAGACATTCGCCTGATCAAGGCTGGTTTTATATATTCTTTATAGTTTGGCTTGTGGACAAGAACAACGTCGTTTTCCAATTCAGTAAAACCCTCAAAAAAATTCGAATTATCTGAAGTATTCTGAGCGGATACATTTCCTATTCCGTTAATATAACAGCGCTTCATGAATTACGATTTTGAAAATATTAATGTGGAACAATTACCACCAAACCCAAATGAGTTTGACAAAACATGATTCAAATCTTTTTCCAACACCTCAACCGTCGGAACAATATTAGTACCAGTTATTGGAGTCTTAAAATTTAAGTTTGGGAAGATCTTATTGTATTGTAAAGCCAAAACTGAAAATACCGATTCAATAGCAGCTGCAGCTGCTAAAGTATGGCCGGTATAAGCCTTCGTTGAACTCATCGCCGGTATAGATCTTCCAAATATCCTCTGCAAAGCCATACTTTCTGAACTGTCATTATTAGCGGTGGCCGTTCCATGTGCATTTACATAATCGATTTTGTCAGCTGATAAATTTGCAACTTCCAAAGCTTTTTTCATCGCCAAAGTGGCTCCCTCTCCATTATCTGAAGAAGCTGTTTGATGAAAAGCATCATTGGCATTTGCATATCCCGAAACATAAGCAATTACTTTCTTATTTTCTTCTTTTATAATTTCATCTGATTCTAAAACCAGGTAAGCCGCTGCTTCCCCTAAATTTAAACCATTTCTATTTTCGTCAAACGGTTTGCAATCTGTATCTGACAGTATCATTAAACTATTGAAGCCATTTATAGTGAATTTGGATAAACAGTCGGCACCTCCTACAATTACACGATCCAATTTTCCTGATTTTATCATCCGTGCACCCAACATTATTGCATTGGCCGAGGAAGAACACGCAGTACTAATAGTCGTTACAAAATCTGTGATCCCTAAACTATTAGCAACTTTTGTAGTAGAATCTGCGCAGGTCCGACTTTCGATATATTTTCGGTTGTCAGTTTTATGAAAATGAGTGAAATTATACTTTTCTGTCTTATCCATCCCTCCAACACTGGTAGCAGAGATAAAGCCTGTTCTATAATCATTGATATTTTTGATGCCTGAATTTTTAACAGCCTGTTTTGCAGCTATTTCAGACAACATCGCAGTTCTTGAATAATTATTTGTTTCCGGTAAGTTTAAAATATTAATCAATTCAACATTGGTAGCTTTTACTTCACCTACTTTAATATGATCTTTATGGATTGTATCAATATTCTTTATTCTGGAAATTCCCGGTTTCTTTAGGATCAATGATCTATACGTTTCTTCAACTGTATTTCCAATCGAAGAAATAATTCCCATTCCAGTAATAGCAATACCTTTATTCATGCTTATTTTGTTTGATTTTCAGCTATATATTTTGCCATGGTCCCAATCGAGTCGAATATAATTTTTCCTTGTTTAGGGTCTGATAGTTTAATTCCGTAATCCTTATCCAACATTACAATCAGCTCCAGTACATCTATAGAGTCTAATCCCAAACCATCACCAAATAATGAATCATCATCTCCAATATCAGAAACCTCAATATCTTCTAAATTTAAATTTTCTATAAGTTTTTCTTTCAATTCTAATTTTAAATTCTCCATTTTAATTTTTATATAAATTCATTAAATTTTTTTCTGTATGCTCAAACTCTCCTTTTTCGGATACTAAATATAGAAAGGCGTCGTAGTCATCACCATCCACATTGATCCACCCCCCGAGAACTGCCTTTGATTTCTCATTATGAATCAAACTACTTTCATAAATTTGATGAAAATGAGCATTATAATTTTCGAAAACAAAAAAGGCGTTTTCACTTTGTAATTCGTTTTTAATACTTATCTCCCCCATAGTTATATTTGGCAAAGTATAAACAAATACCGCCGGACTTGGGTAATAATTATCCTTATCATTAATAGCTTCCTGATGCTTTCTGTCTGTATCTAAGCTAGATGCATTGTTAGAAAACACCAATGCCACATTTCTTTCTTTCTTAAGAATCTCTGAATCATTTAGAACAATCTCGGCAGATAAAAATGCAAGTTTGCATAAATTATCCATTTTAAAAAATTTTGAATATTTTATTTCCAATTTTTTATATACCAATTTTAAAAACGGTTTCAGGTCCGAAATTTCGTCGCTAAAAATGATCCTGCCATTTAGATCAACCTTGCCATTACCTATTTTACAATAGCTCTGTATATATAGTTTTTTATTCAAAAATTTATTTCTTTTTACATACTAAGATCGTGTGATACTCACCAATCTCTAATTCATTTTTTACAATGAGACCGGCTTCCTGCACTAATTCTATCATTTCATTGGCAAGATACATTTTACTGTTTCCATTGGCCAAGACTGTAAAATACAAAGATGTCGCGTTTAGACTAAACTTAGCATTTTTAAATTTCTGTCTATCGGTAAAAGTTTCCATAATGAACAATTCGGTTTGATAATTCATGGATGCAACGCAGGTGGATAGTATCTTCAAAATTTCTTCTTTTGAAAAGCAATCTAAAAATTGGCTCATCCATATTGCATCTGCCCCTATCGGAATTTGCTGATTATCCGTTAACCAATCCATCTCCATCCCTAAAATTCTTCCTTCAAACCCTCTATTTTTAGCGTTTTTAAGCGCCTTTTTCAATTGCCCCGGCAGGTCAACGATCTTAACTGTAACATCCTCATTAAAATTGCAACAATTTATTGCAAACTTACCTGTGTTTCCACCAATATCGAATATTACCTTAGGATTGTTCGCGAAAACTATTTTTAAAGCCTCACTGAAGGCATAATCAGAATAATGATGATCAAAATCGAACCATGATTTTTGCACTTCAGGATTTAATTGAGACAATCCTTCATATATAGTTTTCCAATCACCCAGCTCTTTCAGCCCTTCCGGTTTTCCGTTTTTAATAGAATCATTTAAATGGAATAAACCCTTATAGCATACATCATTAGTGAAGTTTATATTAACCTCGGTAGTTTTATTATAATTAAGAAAATAACCGATTTTCGTAAGTTCATATTTGTTTTGAGAGTTTTTTATTACAATGTCTGCACTCTCAGCAATTTCCAACAGAACACTTATTCCATAAGCACTAATTGACAATTCATTTGAAATATCTTCCGTGTTTATACCCCCTGTCACTCTTCTATCAAATATTAAGTCTAATATTCCTAGTTTCCTCAATGAAACTGTGGCTTGAAATAGAAATGGAGCAAATGCAATTTTCTGTGCCTCCTGCATTGCATCTATCGCCTTAATTGTTTTATTGTTCATATTTAAATAGATCTATGGTTATTAATTTGAACTTACTTTTTTGAAAATTACGGCCGAATTACAACCGCCAAATCCCGAAGCTGTTTTTAAAAATATATTTAATTCCTTATGCTCGTTATCTATAATTATATTCAAGGGTTCTGACACTCCCAATTCATCAAATCCCAAAGAAGCTATTAAAGTATTCTGCTGTAAAGATTCCAAACCAATGATGGACTCGAGCATACCAGATGCCCCCAGGGTATGTCCATAATATCCTTTTAAACTATTCAAAGGGATATCTAACATTCTTAATCTACCAAAAGCTACGGATTCCATTTCGTCATTATAAGGGGTCGCCGTTCCATGCGCCGAAATATAATCGATCTCATTCTCTGTAATTTGCGCCTCTTTCAATGCCGATTTTACGCTCAGATATAATCCTTCTCCAGTTCTTGAGGGTCCCGAAATATGATTAGCATCATTAGATGAGCCGTTACCAATAATTTGGATATTGTCTATTGACGACTCAGAGACAGAAGAACTTACCAATACGCTTGCAACGGCTTCACCGATATTGATGCCTGTTCTATTTTTTGAAAAAGGCTTACATGGCTGATCACTCAAGGCCTGAAATGACGAAAATCCGGATAGAATGAAATCAGTTACAAGGTCACCACTTACAATAATAATGTCATCATACATTTGAGATTTGATCAATTTATCTGCAACCGATATAGCCAAAACTCCAGAAACACAGGCATTTGACAACACTATTGCTTCATTCTTAAAATTGAAAAAATCCCGGACTTGTTCTGCTAAGGTGTATAAATAGGCTCTTTTTTTATCTCTGTAAAATTTTGACTTTGGAGATAGAGCATCCACATTTCCTTTAGTTGTAGCTATGATCAAACCGGTCTTATCCGAATTCGGAAGTTTCGAAGCAAGAAGTATTTTATCAATTGAAAGAATCATCATTTTTTCTAAAGTTGTATATTTCTCGATATCCCCAATCTCAGAAAACTCCATATCTACTTTTTCTTTATCCACAATAGAGCTATAAAAAAACTTCCCATTAGCGCCATACACCTTACGAATACCAGATTTATTTGATAGTAAATTTTTAAAATTAGTCTTACTATCAAATCCTAAAGAAGAAATTATGTTGTGATGTGTTATATAGACCTTCCTCATTTTT
>DAOUPU010000002.1 GCA_030625995.1 Flavobacteriaceae bacterium | reverse complement strand
ATACTTTAATAAAGAATATTGGAGCAAAATAAGATTATAAAAACTTAATTTGTTTGTGATCATAGTGTTTTATTGAATTTTCCTCATTTTCGATTTTTAACATTCCGTTGCTGTGAACTCCTACAATTTTACCTAAAAATTGTTTTTTGTATTTATCTTCGAACATTTGAACCTTTCCATTTTTAAACAATCTGTTCTCGTATTCCTTGTGTAAAACATCAAATTCATTAGTTTTTAACAGACCTATGGTTTCCTTTATAGAATTTACTATATTCTTTAGTACTTCACCTCTATCAAACTCCTTTTTTTTAATCTGTTTCATTGATATTGCATCAGGTAAATAGTCCGGGAAAAATTCCTGATTAACATTTAACCCCAACCCGACAATACTTTGATATATATGTTCATTCTTCAAACTGTTCTCGATTAGAATTCCTCCTAATTTACGAGACCCTGACATAATGTCGTTCGGCCATTTTACGCTTAAAAAAGGTAAATTATATTTATTTAAAGCATTATAAACACCTATTGAAATTGCACAACTCATGTAAAAACTATTGACTATTTTTAGATCATCAAACCTAATTAAAATACTACACAAGAGATTCTTACCTTCTTCTGATACCCAGTTCGATTTAGAAAGACCTCTGCCAAGAGATTGAAATTCCGCTGTTACAACCGTCCAATCAGGAGTATCAACCTTTTTTAGCAGATCTCTTAGATAAGAGTTAGTGGAAGTTGTGGCATCAAGTTTGACTAAATACATATGAATATTGCAAGTATTGAACATCTAAAATGATAAAAATGTGATACATTTGCAAGAAATATTTAATAAAATTAATGACAATAAAAACTGTAAACACAGATCAATTAATCACCGAAGTGATCATGGGAATTGAAGATGTAAAAGGTGAAAATACAACTATCCTTGATTTAAGAGAAATTGAAAATACTGTTTGTGATTATTTTGTTATTTGTGAAGGAAATTCAAATACACAGGTAAGTGCAATTTCAGGTTCCATTCAGAAAAAAGTCAGTAAGACCCTCAAAGACAAACCGTGGCATGTTGAGGGTGAATCTAATGCCGAATGGATATTAATTGATTATGTAAATGTAGTTGTGCATGTTTTTCAAAAACAGGTTCGTGAATTTTATAATTTAGAAGGACTTTGGGGAGATGCCAAAATTACAAACATTGAAAATGCTTATTAAGCAATAATTTTTAAACAAATTGATGAAAAAAGAGAACACCGACAATAAGGACAAAAATAATAATCCGTTAAAACAGTTTAATTTTAAGTTTAATTTTTACTGGATCTACGGTATTATTTTCGCACTACTAATTGGATACCAGTTATTAGGTAATTCCGATATATCTTCCAGTAAATTAACAGAAAATGAATTTGAATCTATCTTAAACAACAACGATATTGAAAAAATTGTTATTGTTAATAGTGATATTGCACAATTATACATTAAACCGGAAGCATTAGATAGAGATGTTCATAAAACGCGAAAGAACTCTTCTTTTTTTAATCCTGCTTCACCAATGTATGTATATGATTTTGGGGATTTACAAAATTTCGAGTCTGAATTAAAAAAATCAAAAGCTGAATTTTCATTAGATTTTGATAAGGACAATGTAACGAGAACCAGCTTTTTAGATTCCTTTTTGGTATGGTTGCCATTTATTTTCATCATTGCTTTATGGGTGTTCTTTATGCGTCGTATGTCTGGAGGCGGTGGTGGCGGTGCTGGTGGGCAAATATTTAATATTGGAAAATCCAAGGCTAAAATATTTGATCAAAATACCAAAGTAAAGACATCATTTAAAGATGTGGCAGGCTTAGAAGGAGCCAAAGAAGAAGTGCAGGAAATTGTAGATTTTTTAAAGAATCCGGATAAATATACTGCTTTAGGAGGTAAAATTCCAAAAGGGGCAATATTAGTTGGACCTCCTGGAACGGGTAAAACTTTGCTAGCAAAGGCTGTTGCAGGGGAAGCAGAAGTACCATTCTTTTCGCTTTCAGGATCTGATTTCGTTGAAATGTTTGTTGGAGTTGGGGCTTCCAGAGTTAGGGACCTCTTTAAACAAGCAGCTCAAAAATCTCCTTCCATCATCTTTATTGATGAAATTGATGCCATAGGACGATCCAGAGGAAGAAATAATATTACCGGAGGTAATGACGAAAGAGAAAATACTTTAAACCAACTACTTACTGAAATGGATGGTTTTGGAACTGATGTTAATGTTATAGTTATTGCAGCTACAAATCGTGCGGATGTATTGGATAAAGCATTGATGCGTGCCGGAAGATTCGACCGTCAAATCTATGTGGATCTTCCAGATAGAAATGAAAGAAAAGCAATATTTGAAGTTCATATCAAACCACTCAAACTTGCAAAAGATGTAGATATTGATTTTTTGTCAAAACAAACACCGGGGTTCTCCGGGGCTGATATTGCCAATGTTTGTAATGAAGCAGCACTCGTTGCAGCTCGTACCAGCAAAAAAAGTGTACATCATGTCGACTTTTTAGCGGCAGTTGACAGAATTGTTGGTTGATTAGAGAAGAAAAATAAGATAATTTCTGATAAAGAAAGAAAAACCATTGCCTATCACGAAGCAGGTCATGCTACTGTTAGCTGGATGTTAGAGCATGCGGCACCATTGGTAAAAGTAACCATAGTTCCCAGGGGAAAATCATTAGGTGCGGCTTGGTACTTGCCGGAGGAACGTCAAATTGTTGAAACTGAACAAATGCTTGATGAGATGTGTGCTACCCTAGGAGGTAGAGCAGCCGAAAAGGTAATGTTCGACAGAATATCAACCGGTGCATTAAATGATCTAGAGAAGGTAACTCGTCAGGCCCGAGCTATTGTTAGTGTTTATGGTTTGAGTGATAAAATTGGAAATATCACCTATTATGACTCGAGTGGTCAAAGTGATTATACCTTTACTAAACCTTATAGTGAAAAGACAGCTCAAATTATTGATGAAGAAATTTCAAAAATTATAAAATCACAATATGAACGTGCGATCGATATTTTGAAAAAAAACAAAACAAAACTAACAGAATTGGCAAATATCTTAATTGAGAAGGAAGTTATTTTTGAAAAAGATCTAAAAAATATTTTTGGAGAAAGACCTTTCAATTCTCACGTCGTAGAGGAGGTAAATAAAAAAAGTAAAACAGTTAAGAAAAAAGAAAATTTAAAAGATGAAATTCCTAAAGATTCGTCTAAATAATTAAAGTGTTTTTGTACATTTGAACAATACATTTTGATTATGAGTTTTTTTAATAAAATTTTTAAAAAGAAGGTTGAAATTTTACCTGAAGAGAATGATTTCTCCATTCCACAGGATGATGTTTCCATTGACCAGAAGTTTGTGAAAAAATTTATCCATAAAGGTGGTAAATTTTTATACTGTACTGATCTAAAAGAAACTAAATCTAATTTAGCACATATCTTACATGAAAATGATTGGGATGAAGTGATTTGTTTTGATGATAAAATGTCTGACATCCTCGCTGAAATTAATATTGAAAAGACTGGGAAACTAAAATCTAAATTACCTTTTTTTACTTGTTGTGAGTCGCTAATTGCCAATGACGGCAGTATCATGTTTTCATCCAAACAATTATATGACAAAAAACTGCATGAATTTTCTCATAATTTTATAGTTTTTGCAAGAACGAGCCAACTTGTTCAAGATACTCGCGAGGGTATATCCGGTATTAGAAATAGATCAAAAAAAAATGAAGCTACCATTATAAGTTCTGTTAAGGACTTTATTCCTAATAAAACCGAAACGGATTTTATGACTTATGGGAATACCAATTCGAAAACCTTATATTTGCTTTTATTAGAAGATTTATAATTCTATGAACAATCTAACTAAACGAATTCTATTCGGTTTAATATATGTTGCCACGATAGTTTTTTCTTCAATTTTGGGTCCAATATATTTTTACGGTTTGTTCTTTGTATTTTTAATTTTTTGCCTATACGAATTTTTAAGAATAATTGAGTTAAAAAGTCTTTATCCCTATATTTTAGCGGTTGCATTTTATTCAATAGCCATTTTATCCAATGAGAATATTATTGCAATTGAAGAGAAAATGTCACATAAATTAATCGTTTCCGTGACGGTATTTTTTCTTTTTTTTACTTTTATTTCTGCTCTGATTTCTTCAAGAAAAATAGCTATTCAATATTTAGGCAGGATATTCCTGTCATTAATCTATCTTATCATACCTTTTTCTTTGCTATTGAAATTGCCCTTTTTTACGATGGATAAATCTTTTGACAGTACCATAATTATAGGCATATTTATTTTAATTTGGAGCAATGATATATTCGCTTTTATTATAGGTAAAAATTTTGGTAAAACTAAATTAATTGAACGTGTATCCCCAAACAAGACAGTGGAAGGTTTTCTAGGGGGCTTTATATTTACTTTTATCGCTGGTTATTTTATATCCATTTATTGCGACAGCGTACAACCGATTCAATGGTTCTCAATTGCAATCATTGTAAGCGTATTTGGGGTACTGGGTGATTTAATTGAATCTATGTTTAAACGTCAGGCGGGAGTGAAAGACAGTAGTAGTTTTATACCCGGACATGGAGGTTTTTTAGATCGATTGGATAGTATTATATTTACAGTACCATTCATTTATATTTACTTATTCTTAACGACATAAATGTTTCATAAAGAAGGTTTTAAAATTATATTTTTTGCTGCGGCAATATTAGTGTTATCTATTTTTATAATCGATAACTACGTTCTCAATTATTGGTTGCAAAAAGGACTGATGATCTTATTTGTAATTTTATTCATTCTTATTATTCAATTTTTCAGAAACCCAAGAAGAAAAACTACTATTAACGATAATCATATTATCGCACCTGCAGATGGCAAGGTGGTTGTTATAGAAGAAGTAATTGAAAAAGAATATTTTAAAAACAAAAAAAGGCAAATATCCATATTTATGTCGCCTTTAAATGTCCATGTTACGAGATATCCTGTTGGTGGAAAAGTAAATTACTGTAAGTATCATCCGGGAAAATATTTGGTAGCCTGGCATCCAAAATCATCTGAAGAAAACGAACGTACGACCATTGTTATTGAAAATCCAAAAATAGGTGAAATTTTATATCGTCAAATCGCTGGCGCTGTCGCCAGAAGAATTGTTAACTATGCGCAGGTTGGGCAAAATGTTATTCAAGGTGCAGATGCCGGATTTATTAAGTTTGGTTCTCGAATAGATATTTTTGTACCTTTGGATATGAAAATTGAAGTTGAACTTCATCAAAAAACTAAAGGAGGAGAAACAATTATTGCGAGTAGTTAATAATGACGGAATTAGATCGAAAATTTATCAAGGCTTTTGATATTGCATCTGCGATGACCAAGAAGCTTCCATCCGATGTAATGTTGCGTTTTTATGCCTACTACAAACATGCCACGAGCAAAGATTCCTTCGAAAATCCTTCAGGTAACAGCCAGGTTAGAAACGCCTTTAAATTAAATGCCTGGTTTCAAATAAATAACATTTCAATCGAAGAAGCGAAACAAAAATATATTGAGCTGGTTGAAAAATATACCAATGAAAAAATAACTTAACTATAATTTTTAATAAATACGACTTATGAGAAATGCATTTTATTATTCTATATTATTCTTAATGATCACTATAGTTTCATGTAAAGAGAAAAAAACCGAGCCATCACAAAGTAAATCTGAAAGTCTTAATTATTCTATCGAACTTGAAAATACTGTTCTAAATTGGACGGCGTATAAGACAACGGATAAGATTCCCGTAAAAGGTGTTTTTCAGGAAGTTAAAATAATAAATAAAGTGGCATCAACAAGTGTTATTGGTGTTCTAGACGGCTTGGAATTCGAAATTCCTGTTGCTAGTATCTTTAGTAAAGATAGTATACGTGACTGGAAATTAAAGGAATACTTTTTTGGAGTGATGAAGAATACTTTAAAACTAACCGGAAAATTTTATGCTAAAGAAAATGGAAAGGGAAAGATTAGTTTAACTATGAATGGTCTAACAAACGAATTACCATTTACTTATGAAGTTCAAGGTGATGAGATCGAAGTGAATGCAACGATGGATCTTGACACCTGGCAAGCGCAATTTGCGATTGAGTCTCTAAATGTAGTTTGTAACGACAAACACAAAGCTGCAGATGGCATCAGTAAAACCTGGAATGAAGTGGCTATTAATGCACAAATTAAAGTGGTTTCAAAGGAATAGAGATGAAAAAAGTAACCGGCATTGGTGGTATATTTTTTAAAAGCGATGATCCTGAAAAAATAAAAAAATGGTATCATGAAAATCTGGGCTTAGTTGTGGATGCTTATGGTTCACCCTTTGAATTTAGAAATGCGAATAATCCTGAAGAAATTAATTATTTACAATGGAGTCCATTTGACAAGGACACTAAATATTTTGAACCATCTAAAAAAGAGTTCATGATCAACTATAGGGTTGAAAATTTAGTTCAACTGATAGAAGAACTTAAAAAAAATGAGGTTATAATCGTGGATGAAATTGAAGCTTTTGATTATGGTAAGTTCATTCATATCCTGGACCCGGAAGGTAATAAAATTGAATTATGGGAACCCGTAGATCAGGTTTTTACTGATTTTTTAAAAGGTAATACTACAAAATAAATTAAACACGGCTGACCTAAAGCCATCCTGAGTAGAGTTCTTTATCTTTTCATACCTTCAATCTTTCCAAACTTTCTTCTAACATAGTGATCTTGGTAAGTGCATCCGCTTCTTTTTTACGCTCGATACTTATCACTTGCTCCGGTGCGTTATTAACAAAACGCTCGTTAGCCAATTTTTTCTGTACGGATTTTAAAAAACCCTTCGTATAATTAAGCTCGTCAGCCAATTTTCTTAATTCGCTTTCTGTATCAATATTATCAGAGAACGGAATAAAAAATTCATTGGCATTCACCCTGAACGACAGAGCCTTATCAACTTTTGAATCTACTTTGTTGAGTTCGGATAAATTACAAAGTTTTCGTATTACCGAATCAAAATTTGAATTTAAACTTTCCTTTTCTAACACATAAAGTCCTATTTCATCCTTAAAAGAAATATTTTTCTCTTTGCGCATATTTCTAATGGCCGAAACAATTTCCTTTGTAATTTCAAAATCAGTCAATAAGCTTTTGTCGTATGCACTCAGTTTCGGGTAATCTGATATTATCAGTGCTTCGCCAGCAGTTCTTTCTTTAAATATTTGCCAAATTTCTTCAGTAATAAATGGCATAAAAGGGTGTAGCATTTTAATATTATCTTCAAAAAAATCAATGGTAGCATTTAATGTTATCATATCTATTGGTTTCTGGAATTCTGGTTTTACCATCTCCAAATACCAAGATGAAAAATCATCCCAAATCAATTTGTATATACTCATTAGTGCTTCACTAAGTCTGAACTCATCCATCGATTCTTCAACACTTTTTAAAACACTTTGAAATTTAGATCTATACCATTCTATCGCAATTTTTGAAGATACCGGTTGTTCTATTTTTTCTGAAACTTCCCACCCATTTACCAATCGAAAGCCATTCCATATCTTATTTGAAAAATTACGACCCTGCTCACAAAGGGACTCATCAAAAGGCAAATCATTTCCAGCGGGTGAACATAACAGCATACCTACTCTTACACCATCTGCTCCATACTTTTCAATAAGTTCAATTGGATCTGGTGAGTTACCCAAGGATTTCGACATTTTACGACCTTGTTTATCTCTTACCATTCCCGTGTAATAAACATTTTTAAAAGGAACTTCTCCTCTATATTCACATCCGGAAATGATCATTCTTGCAACCCAGAAAAACATAATATCCGGAGCGGTTACTAAATCATTGGTTGGATAGTAATATTTTATATCGTCATTTTCAGGATCATTAATGCCGTTAAAAACAGATATGGGCCAAAGCCAGGAAGAAAACCAAGTATCCAATACGTCCTCGTCTTGCTTTAAATCTTCAAATGATAATAATTCATTCTTTGATTTTATTATAGCTTTTTCCAAAGCTTCTTCTATATTTTTAGCTACCACAAAGTCGTTCACTCCATCACCATAGAAGTATGCCGGAATCTGATGACCCCACCATAGTTGTCTGGATATATTCCAATCTCTAATATTTTCCATCCAATTTCTGTAGGAATTCTTGATTTTGGAAGGATAAAATTTAACATCATCATTCATCACATGTACCAATGCCGGTTTTGACAGATCTTCCATGCTAAGGAACCATTGTGCCGAGATTTTAGGTTCAATAACCGCTTTGGTCCGTTCGGATGTACCTACCTTATGGATATATTGTTCTATCTTTATCAAAGAACCCATATTTTTTAATTCATCGGATATTTCCTCGCGAACAACAAATCGATCCTTACCTTGATAATGTAATCCTTGAGAATTTAAACTGGCATCATCATTAAAAATATCTATAACTTCCAAATTATGTTTTTCTCCCAGAACTTTATCGTTTGGATCATGGGCCGGAGTAACTTTTAAACAACCTGTTCCAAATTCAATATCGACATATTCATCTTCAATAATCGGGATAACTCTATTAACAATAGGTACAATTGCCATTTTACCTCTAAGATGGGCAAATCGTTCATCATTTGGATTGATGCAAATAGCTGAATCACCAAGTATCGTTTCCGGTCTTGTCGTGGCAATTGTCAGGACATCTTCACTTCCATCAATTTTGTAATTTATATAGTATAGATTCCCAGCTTTTTCCTCGAAGATCACCTCTTCATCGCTTAAAGTAGTTTTTGCCTCGGGATCCCAATTTACCATACGATAACCACGATATATCAATCCCTTTTCGTAAAGGTCTATAAAGGTTTTTAACACGGACTCTGACATCTCCTCATCCATGGTAAATTTTGTACGGCCCCAATCACATGATGCACCCAATTTCTTAAGTTGTTCTAATATAATTCCTCCGTGCTTATGGGTCCAATCCCAGGCATGATCTAAAAATTCTTCTCGAGTTATGTCTGTTTTCTTTATACCTTCTTCCTTCAATTTAGCAACGACCTTCGCCTCAGTGGCAATAGATGCATGGTCCGTGCCCGGCACCCAACATGCATTAAATCCTTGCATTCTTTTTCTTCTGACCAATACATCCTGAATGGTATTATTCAACATATGTCCCATATGCAAAACCCCTGTTACATTTGGTGGTGGAATAACAATCGTATATGGCTCTCTATCATCAGGAACAGAATTGAAATAGTTATTCTCCATCCAATAGCTATACCATTTATCTTCAACTGCTTTAGGATTGTATTTAGTTGGAATATTCATTTGTTAATTTTATGTAAAATAAGGTGCAAAATTACAATTTTAAGCAATATATTCCCTTTATTTTAGTTACTATTTTAATGCAAAAATTCATTAACTTTGGCACAAAATTTAAACGTCATGAAAAAATTACTTTTATTATTATTTATTGGAATCATTGCTATTCAAACTAAAGCTCAAGAGGTTAATCCTGATTCGATTGTACCGATATTTGAGTTTGAAGAGGATGTAATCGATTATGGCGATATAGCGTATAACTCTGATGGAAACAGAGTTTTTAAATTTACAAATATTGGAAAGACACCATTAATTATTTCTCAAGTAAAAGGAAGTTGCGGATGTACGGTTCCAACGAAGCCGGAAAAACCGATCATGCCAGGAGAAGTTGGTGAAATAAAGGTTAAATATGCCACTAATAGAGTTGGTCCGTTTTCTAAAACGGTGACAATCACTTCAAATGCTTCTGAACAGACGAAAGTTTTAAGAATAAAAGGAAGGGTTTTGAAAGATGAAGCCGAGGATCTTCAAAAAAAGAAGAGTATTGTCTCTGAAAACTAATTTATTAAGCCCTTTTTTAAGGGCTTTTTTCATGCGTCAATTACAGCAAATCCTTAAGTAAGAAGGCATAATCCAAGTGCCTACCATCTCTATCTACCTTTAGTCGAATTCTTTTGTTCTCTTTTCCTGACAAAAGAAAAATTATCTCTTCTAAGGAATAATTATAGGCCGTCTTACCATTAATTTCTAACATTATATCCCCAACTCTCAATCCCGCTTTTTTAGCAGTCGAATTCTCGCGAATAAACGAAATTTGGAAACTGGGCTTGTACGCCAAACTATAAGTATAAATCATTTGAGTGATGGAATTTTCACTTTGATTATTCGTATTAGAACTTGTAAAAACAGGTCTTTTTTCCGAAACTAGCATATCTCCTCCATAAACAAGCTCGATCCCACTTTTGTTATACGTAAAAATATCTTTGTAGTTCGCATTTTTCTTCAGGGTAATCGTGCTATTTCCATAGTCATATATAATATGAAATCGCTTTAGAATTTCAGAGCCAAGAGTACCGTTTCTTTCCTTATTCTTTTGAACACTTACTATAGAAGTCGAATCAGGGTATGAAACAGAAACATTTTCAAAATCAAAATTTCCAATTTTCAATTTATTTATTTTACTTCTTTTACCGTAAATATTTCCACCTAATCCCTGGCCGAGCAAATCGGTAAAGTAGTTTTCCGGCACTTCAATCTTAGGGTGTGAACTTTCAAAAAGCCACAGTGCGTCACTACCCCCCGAATCAATTAATAATTTAACATCAAATTTTTCATCTAAATGATTTTCAACTTTAACATTGATCAAGGGTTTTCGTTTGTAAAACTCAAGAGGAAAAGTAGAACAGCCTTTACAATTTTTGTACTTATAGAATGCAGGGTCATAAAAAGTAATTTTTTTGGTAGAATAATTGACCTTTACAATAAAATCTTCTATTAGATCTCCCCCAATGATCCCGTTAATATCAATTCCCATTTTTGCAGATAGTTGAAATTGGGCATCTCTAAGTACGTATATCATCTGCCTTTTACCTATAACTTGATCAATACGAAGCGTATTATTCTTTGATTTTAGAGCTTCAATTGCACTGCCTTCTCCCAGACCCTGAAGCCTGATTTTTTCCATTCCTTGAAGTCTCACGGAGTTCTTTGTAGCCAAATTAAATAAGATCGTTCTATCTACCCCGGTATCCAGTAAAAATAATAATTCTATTCCATTAACCTCTACTGGTATAACTATCAGGTTATTCAGCAATTGAAATGAAATACTGCTTTTTTTTAAATTATTAGAAAGGTAAAATTTCTCCTGACCGCAAAGAGAAAAAGAAAGTGCATATATTATAATGAAAACAAAGAATTGCTTCAAATTCATAACTTTATAAATAACATTTATCAAGTTACTCTAAAAAAAAATAAAAGCAATATATTTAAGAAAACATTAGCTTTTGGAAGGAAATTTTAATTTATTCTTAACAATTTGAAAATTAATTATTTCTCTATCGGATCACTATGTTTAAACATTTCATTTATTTTCATAAATAGAAAAGGAACCATTTCTTTTGCCACGACGAAGGCAATAAAAAATTTACGTGTTTTTTTATTCGCCATTAAAACTGTACTCAATAAATTTTCGCCGGTTTTTATTATATCATTAATAGATAAAGAATCGAATGACTTTTGAAATGAGCCTTTAAAGGAATCTCCACTAAAAAAAGAAGAAGAAATTTTAAAAACAGGATTATTCCTAAAAGAATTTTCCTGATCTACAATTTCTGATTTTAATCTTTTTTTGGCACTTATTAAATCTTCATAAGAATTAATTTCGAAATTAACACCATTACTCATAATTCAGTACTTTCATTAAATTCAGGTAATTCTTCTTCATCAGCTAAAGCCGCTGTTACGATCGCATCTTTTACTTTCGTATCAATAATATTTTTACTAAAACGTAAATATATGATAAAAATTAACGTGTAAATACCACCAACAATAGCAAAACCTATAACTTCACTATTAAAAATGCCAGTCAGCCAAAAGGCTAATGACAGACTAAACATTAGTAAAATAAGCATTCCCATAATAAAAATTAAAAAAGAACTAATCAATCCTGCAGCAACATTTGCTAAAACACCGATCAGTTCTAATTTAACAAGTTGAATTCTATTTTCAACATATTTTTTAATCAGTTCTACCATAATTAAAAATTAAATGTGAAATTTTAAACAGTATTTGATTCAACTTTTACTTCCTTGGCTTCTTTTTTCAAGCCTTCCATTTTTTCAGCAAGTTCTTTTTCCAATTGTTTTACTTTTGCTGCAATATGGTCGTATTTTACTTTAACTGCTCCTTTTACATCGTAAAATTTAGCTTTAAAATCTTGAATCGAATCTTCTTCAAGATCTTTAATTTTGTCAGATAAATCGTTAAATTTTCTCTCAAAATCGCCTTTTAAATCATTTGCCTTATCGGCAATTTTCTCCCGGGTTTCTTTTCCAGATGCAGGTGCAAACATTAAACCTGCCACTGCTCCGGCTACAGCTCCGACTATAAGTCCTACTAAAAGTTTTGAATCACTAGACATAACAATAGTTTTTGGTTAATACTAATTTAAATAAAGATACAAAATAAAAAAAGATTCAACTAAAAAAAACTGAATTAGTAAATAATATTTTGCAATTTTGTATCAAAGTTTAATCAATTAAAACCATGCCAAAAATTTCCATAAAGGGGCAAAAAATGCCGGAATCTCCTATAAGAAAGTTAGTTCCTTATGCAGAAAATGCTAAAAAGAGAGGTTTAAATGTCTTTCACTTAAATATAGGGCAACCTGATATAAAAACGCCAAGCGTAGCCTTAGATGCCGTTAGGAACAATGATATAGAAGTGCTGGCATATGCTCGCAGTGAAGGATCGGAAACTTATCGCGAAAAGTTAGCTGCTTATTATAAAAAACACAATATCAATATTTCTGCTCAGGATATAATTGTTACAACCGGAGGTTCAGAGGCTTTGTTATTTACCTTAGGAAGTATTACTGATTTTGGTGACGAGATAATAATTCCAGAACCTTTTTATGCCAACTATAATGGATTTTCAATTGCTAACGGAATCAAAATTTTACCAATAGTCTCTACAATAGATGATGGCTTCTCACTACCTAAAATTGAAGAATTTGAAAAACTAATTACACCAAAAACAAGAGCTATTCTAATTTGTAATCCCGGCAATCCAACAGGCTATCTTTATTCGAAAGAAGAGATCGAAAAGTTAAAGACTTTAGTTTTGAAATATGATTTATTTTTGATTGCGGACGAGGTTTATCGGGAATTTATTTACGATGGGCATCAACATCACTCCGTTTTAAGTGAAACCGGAATTGATCAAAATGCAATAATGATCGACTCTGTTAGCAAACGCTATAGCATGTGTGGCGCAAGGATTGGCTGTATAGTTTCGAGAAATAAAGAAATTATTCAAGCAACATTAAAATTCGCACAGGCTCGATTAAGCCCGCCTACTTATGCCTTAATTGCAAGTGAAGCAGCATTAGAAACACCACAAAATTACTTTGATGAAGTTACCGAGGAATACGTTGACAGACGAAATACTCTGGTTTCAGAATTAAATAAAATTAGTGGTTTAAAGGTATCCACCCCGAAAGGTGCCTTTTATTGTATTGCTGAACTACCAATTGATGACGCGGACGATTTTGCTCAATGGATGCTCGAAAGTTTCAATGACAAGGGTGAAACGGTTATGGTAGCTCCTGCCAGTGGGTTTTATTCAACAAAAGGATCCGGTAAAAATCAAATTCGTATTGCCTATGTATTAAATAAAAAAAGTTTGATTCGGTCTGTTGAATTGATAAAACTTGCACTTGAACAATACAAAAATTGAAGTTCCAGAACAATATATCCTTAAAAAAGTACAATACTTTTGGTATTGATATCATTGCAGAAAAATTCATTTCGGTAAATACTTTATCTCAATTAAAAGAAATAATTTCCTGCCATAAGGATATTTTTGTCCTGAGTGGAGGTAGTAATGTTCTACTAACCCAAAAAATTAAAAAACCTGTAGTTCATATTAATATTAAAGGAATTGAGCTAGTTGGAAATGAGTCGGATAATAACGCTGTATTTGTAAAAGTTCAAGCAGGTGAAAATTGGCATGAATTTGTTCTTTGGTGTTTGGAACACAATTATGGCGGTATAGAAAATTTATCACTTATACCAGGTAATGTAGGCACCAGCCCAATGCAAAATATTGGTGCTTATGGTGTTGAAATAAAAGATGTTTTTTACCAACTGGAAGCCTTAGAAATTGCATCGAACACCATAAAAAAATTCGATAAAGCAAATTGTAATTTTGGGTACCGTGAATCCATTTTTAAGAATATTGATAAAAATAAATTTATCATCACCAATGTTACTTTTAAGCTAACGAAAAAAATGCATTCTTTAAATACATCTTACGGTGCTATACAAGAGGAACTAACAAAAAATAGCATTAAAGCTCCTTCCATCAAGGATGTTTCCAATGCCGTTATTGCTATTAGAAAAAGTAAATTACCCGATCCAAAGGAAATTGGAAATAGTGGCAGTTTTTTTAAAAATCCGGTAATAAATAGGGCTAAATTCAACAGTTTAAAACAAAAATATCCTGGAATACCAAACTACAACATCTCAGAGGATTTAGTGAAAATACCTGCAGGATGGCTGATAGAACAATGTGGTTTTAAAGGAAAGCGATTTGGAAATGCAGGTGTACATAAAAACCAAGCTTTGGTACTGGTGAATCATGGAAATGCTACCGGTCTGGAAATTTATGAATTATCACAAAATATTTTAAAAGCTGTTTTGGAAAAGTTCGATATCGGCCTGGACACAGAAGTAAATATTGTTTGATTTCTACTCTTCCAAATACCCTTATTTCTGAATACTGAATAACTTATTTCCATACCCTAACTTTTATCATAAATTAGTTCTGATATTTTCATAACTTTATACAAATTCAACAAAACTAAGTATTATGAAAATATACGACGAAAAACATATCAAAAACATTGCTTTGGTAGGTGCTCATCATAGTGGCAAAACTACTTTGGCAGAAACAATGCTATTTGAAGCCGGGCTTCTGAACCGTAGAGGAAAAGTTGAAGATAAAAATACCGTTTCTGACTATCACGAAATAGAACAAGTTAGAGAAACTTCAATTTTTGCAACACCTCTACATACTGAATGGCGTAACTACAAGATCAATATTATTGACACTCCGGGACTGGATGATTTTATTGGTGAAATTGCCTCTACCATGAGGGTTGCAGACTCCTTAGTTACTGTAATCAATGCACAGCATGGTGTTGAAGTTGGAACAGAAATCATTTGGGAATATATTAATCGCTTTAGCCGTCCTACCCTATTTGTAATAAATCAAATTGACCATCCAAAAGCAAATTTTGACCAAAGCTTTCAAAGCATACTAGATCTGGTTGGCAACAATGCTGTGAAAGTACAATATCCTATTCTCATTGATGGGTCACAATGTATTGTTGACGTCTTAAAAATGAAAGTTTACAAGTTCAAACCAGAAGGCGGAAAACCGGAAAAATTAGCAATTCCTGAAGATCAAAAAGAACTTGCTGATCATTTACACAACGAACTTGTGGAAAAAGCTGCAGAGAATGATGAAGAATTAATGGAATTATATTTTGATAAAGGAACATTAAATGAAGATGAAATGCGACTTGGAATTCAAAAAGGGATGTTGAATCACGAATTATTTCCAGTTTTCTGTATCTCTGCATTACACGATATGGGCAGTGGAAGACTGATGGGCTTTATTGACAATGTAGCACCCGCAGCAGCCGATTTAAAACCTGAACAAAGTGTAGAAGGAAATGACATAGTGTGTAAGGCTTCAGAGCCTACTTCTCTTTTTATCTTTAAAACCTTTCATGAACCTAATCTAGGGCAAATAACATTTTTTAAAGTGAAATCGGGCGAAGTAAAACAAAATGATCGATTGGTAAATTCGAGAACTAATGAAGTGGAGAGCTTAAATCAATTGTACATTATGGACGGTAAAAAAAGACACGCCGTAGATAAGCTAACTGCAGGGGATATAGGAGCTACTTTGAAATTAAAACATACAGAAACCAATGACACCTTGCGCGCACAAGGTTTTAACAATACCATTAAACCAATTGTATTTCCTGAACCCCGTATACGAAAATCGATAAAGGCTACAAATAAAAAGGATGATGAAAAATTAGGTGAAGTATTTAAAAAAATCCATAGCCAGGATCCAACTACCGAAATTAGATATTCGAAAGAAATTAAACAATTGATTCTTTATTGTCAGGGAGAACTTCATTTGGCCACAATAAATTGGACACTACTGAACATATACGGTATCAAAGTTGAATTTGAACAACCAAGAATAGCCTACAGAGAAACCATTCAAAGACCTGCTTCCACAAGTTATAAACACAAAAAACAATCAGGTGGTGCCGGTCAGTTTGGTGAAGTACATTTAAAAATTGAGCCTTGGCATGAAGGAATACCTGAACCAGAAGGATTTAACATAAGAAAAAAAGAAGAAGTGGATTTGCCCTGGGGAGGTAAATTAATCTTTTACAATTGCATTACCGGTGGTGTTATCGATACAAGATACTTACCATCTGTTATGAAGGGTATTCTGGAAGTTATGGAGGAAGGGCCTCTTACAGGATCTTATGCCAGAGATATCAGGGCAATGGTATATGATGGAAAAATGCATTCGGTTGATTCCAATGATATTTCGTTTAAAATTGCCGGAGCGCATGCTTTTAAGGCAGCATTCTTGGCAGCAAAACCAAAATTAATGGAACCAGTTCAAGATTTGGTAGTAAGAGTACCTGAAGATTTGATGGGTAATGTAATGACCGATTTACAGTCGCGAAGAGCAATAATTGTCGGTATGGATAGTGAAGGGAAACATCAAATAATCAAGGCAAAAGTACCCTTAGCGGAATTGTACAAGTATTCCACAAGTTTGAGATCGCAAACACAAGGAAGAGCAACATTCAAGACAACTTTCGCCTCCTTTGAACCGGTACCTCAAAATATCCAAAAAGAATTGATCAGTCAAGAATAACAGTTTTATTTATTTGGATCGGAAAACGCATTAGAATTTAAATTTTGATGCGTTTTTTGAGTTTATTTATTAAGTTTACGTTCTATTAGTTCTTCCTATGAAAATATTTAAATCAGAAAGTCTTGTTGATTATAACAGTTATACATTTAATTATGCCATATATTGTATCAAAGAATCACAAAAAGAAATTCCAGAAATTTACAATAAAGGATTTTTACCCTATTCTAACAATATCCACTTAGATCACGAAACTTATTATTTGGCAAGAAGTTTAAGAGTTGAATTGAAAGATTTTAATCCTTCCTCTGAAAACAGAAGAGTAGAAAAAAAAATATCCTCTCTACAACCAGAATTCAAAGTAATTTCTATCGATAATTTTGATGTTAATGAAACTGGTTTTCAAAATTTCTGTATGGATTTTGCTGCAAAAAGGTTTACGGCAGAGATAAGCAGAGAAAGATTAAACTACATATTAAATGCTAAGAGCATCAGCCATATTTTTGAGTTCATGTTAGAGGGGAAAAAAGTGGGTTATGTAATTACCATAATAGAAAATGGCACCCTACATTATTGGTTTGCATTTTTTAGCTTAGAATATCAAGAATATAGTTTGGGTAAGTGGATCATGCAGAGTGTGATTTATTGGGCTGCTGAGAATAATTTAGATTATGTTTATTTAGGATCCTGTTATGGAGTGAAATCCTTATATAAAGTGAGGGATTTTAAAGGACTATCCTTTTTTGATGGAAACAAATGGAACAAAGATGTTAAATTGCTAAAAGTAAAATGCAAAACTGATTCGGAATTTATTCATGATGATTTTAAACAGGATACCGATTTATTCATAAAGAATTTAACCTAGAAGATTTAAAAAATATTAACTTTTAAATGGCGCTTCTTTTTGACAAAATAAGTAACTTTGCAGCTCAATATTTGAATAGAATCAGAGATGAAAGTTGTTTTATTATCAATTATTTTAATTGGATTGGCCTTCGCTGGTATTGCCATTAAAATATGGGCAAAGAAGGATGGTGAATTTGATGGAACTTGCGCCGGAAATAACGTTAAAATGAAAGAAAAAGGAATTGTTTGCGGCTGTGGCAATGAAGATGGGTGTAAAACAAATTTAGACAATTTAGACACGACGATTGCATCAACTAAAGTATCTTAATTCAGAATGTGGATTTTTATATTATTTTGTATAATTACCACAATTCAAATTACTTATTACTTACTTCTTTTCGGGAGATTTTCTTTTGCAAAAATTAGAAATAAAAATGGAGACCTCTTTCCTGTGTCTGTCATTATTTGTGCCAAAAATGAAGCCTCTAATTTAAAAAAAAATCTTCCTTACCTCGCGAATCAAGAGTATTCAGAATTTGAAATTGTTTTAGTTAATGACAATTCAAGTGATAGGTCCTTGGAAATTATGAAGAATTTTCAAAAAGAAATTTCTACCGTTAATAAATCTGTTAAGATTATAACCATTAATAAAGAAAATACCAAGGGGAAAAAAAATGCATTGAATATTGGGATTAGGGCATCCAAATTTGATCATCTCTTGTTAACGGATGCAGATTGCAAGCCAAACTCAAAGAATTGGATAGGGGAAATGGCCTCTTGTTTTTCATCTGACAAGTCAATTGTTTTGGGATATGGCCCTTATCGTAAAATTGAAAATTCCTTTTTAAATAAAATTATACGATTTGAGACCTTGTTCACCGCAATCCAATATTTTTCTTATTCAATAACCGGAATGCCTTATATGGGAGTGGGAAGAAATATCGCTTATAAAAAAAATGATTTTCTTGAAGCAAAAGGATTCAATAGTCACATTGAGATCATTTCTGGCGATGATGATTTATTCATCAATGAAATAGCTAATTCACAAAATACAGAAATTTGTTTTTCGAAAGATAGCTTTACGATTTCTGAGCCAAAGACTAGTTTCAAAGCCTGGATCCATCAAAAAAGAAGACATATTACCACAGCATCTCATTATAATAAAACTCATAAATTATTACTTGCTCTTTTCTATGTTTCACAGTTTTTGTTTTGGTTTTTAGCAATTATTTTGCTGTTTTTAAATTATAATTTAATCTTTGTTAACCTTCTTATATTTGTCCGTTTTCTAGTTTGGTATATGGTCATTGTAAGATCTGCCAACAAGCTAGACGAAAAAGATTTAATAAGATATGCGCCTATCTATGAAATTTCAATTATATTTATACAACTGTACATTTTTTTAAAAAATAAAATTGCTCCTCCAAACCATTGGTAAAGTATTCATGAAGGATAACACGAATATTAATTTATTGGTAAATCAAGCCAAAGAAGGTGATCAAAAAGCTTTTAATGCCTTACTAAACACTTTTTGGAAGGATGTTTATCGATTTCAACTAAACAAATGTAAAGATGAAGATGAAGCAGAAGATACTACCATCAAAACTTTTGCGAGAGCCTTTGATAAAATAGCAACATATGATGAAAATTATCAATTTAAGACGTGGCTCCTTACAATTTCAAATAATATTTATATAGATTATTTAAGAAAGAAAAAGACAGAAACTATTTCCTTGAACAAGAGTCACAAAGAAGTTCATAAAATTATTGATGATGACCCTTCCCCTGCTGACCAGCTCATACAAGAACAAAATTTGGCTCAACTAAAAGGATACATCAAGCAGTTAAAACCACATTATCAGGATGTAATTAATATGAGATATTTTCTTGAATTGAGTTATAAGGAAATTAGCGAAAAATTAGATGAGCCTATGAACAACGTAAAAGTTAAGTTGTTAAGAGCCAAAAAATTACTAGCTGAAATTATAACCAATACATAATTTAATCTATTCTTTTTTTAAATTTTTAAATGCCTCTAAATAGAAATACCAAATCAAATACTTTTCAACTTTTAGGCCCAGGATTGTTATTTGCCGGAGCCTCCATTGGCGTGTCTCATTTAGTCATGTCTACACGGGCCGGTGCAGATTTTGGATTTGGATTATTATGGGCTTTATTCTTAGTTCACTTATTTAAATATCCTTTTTTTCAATATGGTCCAAGATATGCAACTGCAACAGGAGAAAGCCTTTTAGATGGATATAGAAAGCTTGGTAAGGGAGTTTTAATATTTTATTTTATTTTAAGTTTTGTAGTGATGTTCACCATACAAGCAGCAGTTACCATTGTCACAGCTGGATTGGCGATCAATTTATTTGGGTTGACCAACAATCCTATAACCTGGAGTTTCATTATTTCCATTATCGGATTGCTAATTCTAATTGTTGGGCGATATAATTTACTTGACAATTTAATGAAAATTATTATTATTATCCTGTCAGTATCAACGATTACAGCAGTTTTAGTTGCCGTTTTCAATACGGATAAAACGTTTAATTTTGCGCAAATTTTGCCACAAGGATCAATTGAAATTAGTTTTTTAATAGCATTTTTAGGATGGATGCCTGCTCCATTGGATATTTCCATTTGGCATTCACTATGGGCTATCGAAAAGAGGAATGACAATCTTGAATTTAATACTAAAAAAAGTATTTTCGATTTTAACATAGGATATCTAGGTACCATATTTTTAGGTTTTTGTTTTATAGCATTAGGCGCATTGGTGATGTATGGTTCTGAAGAAAAATTTAGTGCAAATGCCGGACAATTTGCCCATCAACTTATTGGGTTATATACGGAAAATATGGGAGAATCCATGCACCTCGTCATTGGAATAGCTGCGTTTACAACAATGTTCAGCACAACACTGACAACATTGGACGCTTCACCTCGAGCAATGTCAAAAACCACGGAACTTCTTTCGAACAAAAGAAACAGTAAATTGTATTGGATCTGGATTTCAATCTTGTTTATCGGGACGATGTTAATTTTGAAATACTTCATATCAGAAATGGGAGCATTAATTAAGTTGGCTACTATCTTGTCATTCCTTACAGCTCCATTCTATGCAATCATCAACTTCTTATTGATTTCTGGAAAACACACCCCAAAAGAATGGCGACCTTCCTTAGGAATGAAAATTTTAAGCTATTTGGGGATAATATTCTTAATAGGTTTTAATGTTTGGTATTTGTTAAATTTATAAGACTCAGTGTTATAATTTTCTCTTAATCTAGAAGAAATGATTTATTCTTTTATTCGTAAATTTGCAGGCTTAAATATCAGAAATATGTCGGAAGAGTCCACTTTAACAACTCGTGTCAAAAAACCTGAATGGCTTAGGGTAAAACTGCCTGTGGGAAAAAAATATACGGAATTAAGAGGTATTGTTGATAAATACAAACTCAATACTATCTGCACAAGCGGTAGTTGTCCAAATATGGGTGAGTGTTGGGGAGAAGGTACCGCTACATTTATGATATTGGGTAATATATGTACACGTTCTTGTGGTTTTTGCGGGGTTAAAACCGGAAAACCTGAAACTGTTGAATGGGATGAACCCGAAAAAGTAGCGCGTTCTATTTATTTGATGAAAATTAAACATGCTGTTATCACTTCTGTTGACAGAGATGATCTTAAAGATGGAGGGTCGATTATTTGGGCAGAAACCGTAGAGGCTATTCGTAGAACTAATCCAAATACTACCTTAGAAACCTTAATACCCGACTTTCGAGGAGATCGTAATAATATTGACAGGCTGATTGAAGTAGCTCCTGAGATCATATCGCATAATTTAGAGACCGTAAGAAGACTTACACGTGAGGTAAGGATACAAGCTAAATACGATAGAAGCTTGGATGTCTTGACCTATATAAAGGATAGTGGTCAAAAAAGAACAAAATCAGGTATTATGCTTGGCCTGGGAGAAAAAGAAGAAGAAGTAATTGAAACTTTGCACGACCTGAGAAAGGCAAAAGTAGATGTTATAACCCTGGGACAATATTTACAACCAAGTAAAAAACATTTACCTGTTTATGAGTTTATTACACCTGATCAATTTGCACTATACAAAAAGATTGGGTTGGATTTAGGTTTTAAACATGTAGAAAGTGGAGCTTTGGTAAGATCTTCTTATCGCGCACATAACCACTTAGTATAATTAAGATAATTAACAATTTATTAATAATAACTGAACTTATTTGGCACGAATTTTGTTATAATGTTATTGAAGTTTAATTCCCAATACTTTTACTTCAATTATGATTAATTTTGAGTTAGTAAGCTAGCACCTCTATTTTTGGAGGTGCTTTTTTATTAAGATAATTATAACATATTTAACAATTTATTAACGATAGGTTGTTTTCTTTGGCACGAGTTTTGTAATATTCTAAACGAAGTATAATTCCCAATAGTTTTACTTCAATTATGATTAATTTTGAGTTAGTAAGCTAGCACCCCTATTCTTTAGGGGTGCTTTTTTTATATAACTATCTCAAAATAAATTCTTGAACTAATTTACTTATCACTTTTTCGGATGATTTCGCAGCAAGTTGGACAGCTTCGTGGCTAACTGCTTCCACATGACCTTCAATTCCCAAATCTGTAATTACAGACAATCCAAAGCAAGACATTCCCATATGCTTCGCTACAATTACTTCGGGCACTGTGCTCATTCCTACCGCATCTGCTCCCATTAATTCAACCATTTTATATTCTGCGGGTGTTTCGAAAGTTGGTCCTTGTAAGGCCAAATATACCCCCTTCTGAATTTCAATGTTAAATTCCTTTGCTATCTTCTCAAACTTAGCGATCATTTCAAGACTATATGGTTCGTGCATGTCCACAAAACGAGGTCCAAGTCTATCATCATTCTTACCTTGCAGGGGATGGCTTGGCATCATATTGATATGATCTGTTATGACCATAATATCACCTACTTTAAAATCGGGATTTACTCCGCCGGAGGCATTAGATACAATTAGCTTCTGCACCCCTAAAAATTGCATTACACGTATTGGAAACGTTACTTGTTTCATGTCCCATCCTTCATAAATATGAAATCTGCCTTGCATGGCAACAACCTTTTTACCGCCGATATTTCCATATATAAGCGTACCCGAATGACCTTTTACAGTAGAAATTGGGAAGTTTGGTATTTCAGCATAGGGTATCTTTCGGATAATATCGATTATATTAACCAAGCTACCTAGTCCGGTTCCCAATACAATACCATAATCAGGCGTTGCCAATCCCATTTTCTTAAGAAAAGTTACAGTCTCTTGTATTTTATCGTACATAATTTAAAATTTCTTCATTAAAAGCTTCTTCTTCAAGAATTTTTGACAAAATTGTTAAATAATAGAAATGCTCATTTCCGTTGGAAAAAGCCCGAACGTAATCTTTTTCTGTTGTGAGAATTATTTTTTTATTCCCCTTCATGCCTTCAAACTTACGATTTATTTTTTCCTTATCTAATTTACTAAAACTGTAATGGTCTCGATATTTCAAATGATGGAAATCAATGTTCAAACTCTCCAAATATTGTTCCAACGGTTTACTATTTGCTATTCCCGTTACTAACAAAACCTTAAATTCATTCAATCTCGAAACGCTTAGTTCTCCATTTACTCCAATCAAAGATTCACTATATACAATGGTACTAAAAAATATCAATTGGTGTTTTTTGAGTTTTAATTTCTTAGATATTTTAAGTCGATCTTCTTTTGAAATATTCGACGGGCATTTCGTTACAATAATTATATCCGCTCTACGAGCCCCCTTTCTATTTTCCCTTAGGTTTCCACTTGGCAAAACTAAATCATCCACATAGAGATCATCAAAAGATGTAAGTAGAATGAACAACCCGGCTTTTACACTTCTGTGCTGAAAGGCATCATCCAATAAAATTATTTCAGGGGGGTCATTTAATCTTCGAAGAGAGATTATTCCATTAACTCTGTTTGTATCTACAGCAACAAAAATATCTTTAAACTTCCTATAAAACTGCAAAGGTTCATCTCCCAATTGGGAGGCGGTAGAGTTTTCATCGGCCAATTGGAACCCCTTTGACTTTCTCTTATAACCCCTGCTGAGAACGGCAATTTTATATTTTTTATTCAAAAGCCGTATGAGATACTCAATATGAGGCGATTTACCTGTTCCTCCTACATTTAAATTTCCAACAACAATTATTGGAAAATCAAATGATCTTGATGGTAATATTCCTTTATCATAAGCTACATTTCGAATACTTATAATTGCACTGTAAATTAAAGAGAATGGAAATAATATTTTACGAAAAATACTCACATGAACGAATGTACAAAAAAAAGAAATATCTAAATTATAAAACGAGCTTCAAAAGGTATTGATTAAAATCTAAAACGTTACATAATCGACTATTTCCAGTCCGTATCCAATCATTCCTACCCTTTTGGTATTCGATTGGGCATTAGACATTAATTTAATTTTATGAATATTCAAATCGTGCAATATCTGAGCTCCTATACCAAAATCCTTATTATCCATTTTAGTTAAGGCACTTAACTTCTTACCACCTCCTTGAATATTCTTTAATTCTGTCAATCGATTAATCAGATCGAATGATTGATATTCCTGGTTGATAAAAACGATAACTCCCTTGCCTTCTTTGTTTATTACATCAAACATTTTTCCAAGTTTATCATCTGGATTATTCGTTAAAGTACCTATAATATCATTATTTATCAAGGTTGAATTCACTCTAACCAGTACTTCCTCTCCTCTTCTCCAATCTCCTTTCGATAAAGCTAAATGTACCTGACGATTCGTTGTTTGCTTATAGGCTCTCAAACAAAATTTACCAAAACGAGTTTCCAAAGAAAAATCCTCAATTTTATGAATCAATGAATCATGACGCATACGAAAAGCAACCAAATCTTCAATTGAAATAATCTTTAGGTTTAATTTTTTAGATAATTTTATCAATTCTGGTATCCTAGCCATAGTACCATCTTCGTTCAATATTTCCACTAATAATCCTGCTGGTTTTAATCCCGCCAATCTCGCCAAATCTATAGCCGCCTCTGTATGGCCCGTTCTCCTCAGCACACCTCCTTCTTTTGCCCTTAAAGGAAAGATATGACCTGGCCTACCCAGATCTTCCGGTTTGGTTTTGTCCAAGGTTAAAGCTTTTACTGTCTTTGATCGATCTTGAGTTGAGATACCAGTTGTACAGCCATTGCCAATCAAATCAACAGATACCGTAAATTGCGTATTATGTAATACAGTGTTCTTACCAACCATTAAATTCAAATCCAGGTCATCACATCTTTTTTCTGTAAGAGGGGCACAGATCAATCCTCGGCCATATGTTGCCATAAAATTTATCATTTCTGGCGTAACTAATTCAGCAGCTGCAATAAAATCTCCCTCATTCTCCCTGTCTTTGTCGTCTACAACAATTACTAATTTGCCCTTTTTGACGTCTTCTACGGCATCTTCTATGGAATTGAGCTTAATCGTTTGGTTTTTTATAGTCTCCATTTTAATGAGATTTTTTGAATTTAAATATTTTTGTGAAAAAATTTGTAATTGGTTGTAAGAAGGCGTCAACATTAAAAATACCCTTATCCCTTGTCGCCCTTATCATTAGCAAAATACCAAATGGCAATAATACAAAAGTGGCTAACCATCCACCGAGAAGAGGAGATATTGTATTGGATTCTGCCATATTTTTACCTAAAATTGAAATGAAAAAATAGATAACAAAGATAACGATTGCCATTATCATTGGTAATCCAAATCCGCCTTTTCTAATTATTGATCCCAATGGAGTTCCAATAAAAAATAAAACCAAACATGCCAGGGAAAAAGCAATGCGTTTGTGGTACTCTGTTTCGTAGCCATTGATTATTTTTTGCTTCACAACGATGGCGCTTTTGTAGTTCTCTATATTTTCCAAGTTACCTTTGATCAATGTCATTGCATAATTCATAACAACCTCCTTATCTCTATCATTAAAATTATCTAATATATTAGGTTCCATTTTTGAATCTGGTACTGTGTCCTTTACTAATTTCCGCCCTCTGAGGCTTAGCAACATTCTAGTTGCGCGGTTCTCTATATACTGCTCATAAGGAGTTTCCAAGGAATCTGAATAGTAATTCAGTTGACTTAAACTTAGCATCTCTTTTCCAGTTTTGTACTTTAATTCATCCGGATCAAAATTACCTATCGTGGATATATCAATGTTTACTTTGTACTCATCAAAATTTGTTTTTGAAAAAGGTACTTTTTTCTTATCTTGGATAGAAGCCTTACTGCGTAGCATGTCTTCATAATAATGCCCATTTTCTAAGATAAGCGTAAGATACCTACTCCCCTCCTCTGAAACAATTTTCCCCTTTTCTGCAGTGATATCAACTTTATTTTGTCTATTCGGTTCTATCTGATAGATTAAAATATTTCTTAAAAGATTTTCATCCTTCCCATACTTTTCATCAAATTTAATACTGTATCCAGGAATTTCTGTATTAAAAGTACCTGGCACCAAAGCCAAGCCAGGTTCTTTCATCTTCATATTATATATCAGGTTTTTAGATTTTAAAGAAGCATATGGAAAAATATAATTTAAAAAGAGAAAATTCAAAAAACTCAGAACCAACATTAACATCACTAAAGGGCGAATAAACCTTTGTAAAGATATACCGGCAGATTTTACAGCTGCAAATTCATAATTCTCAGACAAGTTTCCTAAGGCCATAATAGATGAAAGTAAGATCGCTATAGGCAATGCTGTTGGTACTACCATCAATGCCATATATCCTAAAAACTTTAGAATTATGAATATGTCAATTCCTTTTCCCGCAATTTTATCGAACTGCAACCATAATCCTTGCATAATCAATACAAAGAGTATGATAAAAAAAGTAGCCAAAAAAGGAGTTAGGAAACTTTTAAGTATATATTTATTTAATATTCTCATGAAATATTCATCGATGGAAATTATTCAATAAGAGATCCATCATCGGTTGATGATATAACCATCATCCTTGTACTTTTCTTCTTCAAAAGTAAATGTTCCCTGTTCTAATTTTTGATTAGTTCTCAACTCTTTAACTGTGATAATTGTATGTGTTTCGTTATTTCCAATTTCTCTAACGCTATAAATATGAAATTTTTTTGCATCTATCCCAACTTCCACAGAAATTACATCAGAGTCAGTATCTATTGGAACTAATTCAACAAATTGAATTTGATTTCCATTAATATTTTTCTTCTCCCCCGAGGAAAAAGTATATCCATGTTGATAAAATGTCAATAAACTCGATGGGGAAATAGTTTCCTTGTTTTCTCCATCTGACCTTGCAATATTAACCTCCTCATTTTCAGGGACTATTGTATACGAAAATTCTCCATCAAAAATAATTGTTGTGTCGAATAGATTAACAACATAATTCTCACCCTGTAAGATTACATCTCCCTCAAATACCTGCTCTACATCTGCCTCCTTATTCTCAAGTATATAATCAAAAGCAATATAAATATTGTCATAGGATTTCATCTTAGAAGAAACATCTTCCAGTAACTTTTTCGCATCCCCACCATTTTGAGAAAATGCTGTGAAAAAAGTAATTAATGTTAAGGTAATAAATGAGATATATTTCATTATTCTATAATTTTTCATTGTCTAATAATTGTCTTAATGCTAGAACATCATGTACTAAAACCTGCCTTGCCTTACTTCCTTCAAAGGGTCCAACAATATTGGCAGCTTCCAATTGATCTATTATCCTACCTGCCCTATTGTATCCTAATTTTAATTTTCTCTGTAGCAATGAGGCAGATCCCTGTTGGGCGGCAACCACTAAATTTGCAGCTTCTTCAAACAATTTATCTCTGTCCTTTATTTCCACTGCAATACTCGTACCACTTTCTTCCCCAATAAATTCGGGCAACATATATGCACTTGCGTAAGCCCTTTGAGATCCAATATAGTCTGTTAGTTGTTCAACTTCCGGTGTATCTATAAATGCGCATTGCAACCTTGTCATTTCACTACCTGTTGAAATTAACATATCCCCTTTACCAATTAATTGGTCGGCGCCTTGATAATCAAGTATTGTCCGCGAATCAATCTTGGAAGTAACTCTAAAGGCTATTCTAACAGGGAAATTAGCTTTAATAATTCCCGTTATTACATTTACTGATGGGCGTTGTGTTGCTACAATTAAATGTATTCCAATAGCTCTGGCCAACTGTGCCAAACGCGCTATTGGTGTTTCGATTTCCTTTCCTGCTGTCATAATCAAATCAGCAAACTCATCAATGACCAAAACTATATAAGGCAAAAATTTGTGCCCATTCTCAGGATTTAACTTTCTAGCTTTGAATTTTGCATTGTATTCCTTTATGTTTCTGACGAACGCGGCCTTCAATAAATTATAACGATCATCCATTTCAATACATAGAGAATTTAAAGTATTGATTACCTGGGTAGTATCTGTTATAATTGCTTCTTCAGCATCGGGTAATTTAGCCAAATAATGTCGTTCAATCTTATTAAAAAGGGTAAGTTCTACTTTTTTTGGATCTATCAGAACAAACTTAATTTCAGCAGGGTGTTTTTTATAAAGCAGGGATGCTAAAACTGCATTAAGTCCAACTGATTTTCCTTGTCCGGTAGCACCTGCCATTAGTAAATGTGGCATTTTTACCAAATCAATAACAAAAGTTTCGTTCGAAATAGTTTTCCCAAGAGCTATTGGTAAATCAAATTTAGAATCTTGAAATTTTTGCGATGACAGCACCGATTTCATAGAGACCACAGAAGGTTTTTTATTTGGAACTTCAATTCCTATTGTTCCCTTACCCGGAATAGGGGCAATAATTCGAATTCCTAATGCGGCCAGAGAGAGAGCGATATCATCTTCTAGATTTTTAATCTTTGATATCCTAACTCCGGCATAGGGAACTATTTCATATAAGGTAACCGTAGGTCCGATCGTTGCTTTTATGCTAGTAATTCCAATTTTATAATTATGTAATGTCTCAACAATTTTATTCTTGTTATTTTCGAGTTCTTCCTTATTGATAATAATATTTTCATTGGTATAATCTTTCAATAAATTGAGTTTAGGGAACTTATAGGTGCCCAATTCCAACTTCGGATCAAATTCGCCAAAATCCTTTATTAATTTATCGGACAAGTTCTCAACAGTATGTTCTTCAAATACAGGTTTCTCAACAAGAACTTCAATATCTTCAATCTCTTTCTCTTCATCAATAGGTCTTTTTTCTTCTTCTTTCGGCACAATAAATGCTTCCTCGACCAAGACCTTCTCCTCTTCATTATTAACTTCGGTTTCAAGACTAAGTTCAAGTTCCTGCCTTTTATTTTCTTGAATTGTTTCTGTGATATATCCTTCCTCTATTATATCACCTTTCAAATCAATATTCTTTTTCTTTTTTGGCTTAGGAAATAAATTTTTTATCTTTTCAGGAGTTATTTTAAATTTTGATATGATATAAACTAAAAAGCTTATAAGTAATAGGAAAAATACACCGATCTTACCAATGTATATCTGTAAATAATCATTTAGTTCATACCCTATAGTTCCGGCCAACAACGAATTCTCTAACTCCAGGTAACCAAATAACAATGCCGCCCAAATCATCGTCAATATCCCCATAAACCATAATTTTTGAAGCTTTCTTAATGGGATGTTCAAAATAGCATATAATCCGGTGAAGAATAATAATATTGGAAAAATAAACATGGCAACTCCAAAGCCATCATAAATTAAAAAATCGCTGATATGCGCTCCGAATTTCCCAAACAAATTTTTGGTATATATTGATTTATTAGCAAAGTCATTCAACTGACTTTGGTCTTCTTTCCAGTGCATAAAAAATGAATAGAAAGAAACAAATAAAAATATGGCACTTGAAAAAATGAAGACACCAAAAAACAGATGAGTTTGACTGCTTTTAAAAAATGAAACTATACGATTTGTCTTTTTCTTAGATCCTCCTTTTCGGGAAATAGTCTTTTTCTTTTTTGCCATAAGCCACAAAAATACATAATTATTTTTGGTTTATTGTTAAGATTCCGGTATGTAAAATTAATTAATTAAAGCAGTTTTAATTTTGAAAATCAAGGCCTTACAATTAGTTAAGTCTTGACTTTATATGTTTTAAACTAAATGTTCAGAAATTTTGGCAGATAAATAATCAAGCCGATAATGATACCAAATAAGGCCGCAAAAGTAACGGCCCCTGCTGCTATATCTTTGATAAATCCAATTCGTTCATTATAATTTGGATTTACAAAATCACATAATTTCTCAATAGCGGTATTTAAAGATTCGGTAGTTAAAACCAGGGCAATTGCTAAAATTTGAAATAGCCATTCCACAGAAGATAAATCCATTACCCATCCTAAAACAGTAACTAAAATACCCAATACCAATTGAACTTTGATACTTGCTTCAGTTTTTATGAGTAGCCAAAAACCTTTAAATGCATATTTAAAACTTCTAACCCTTCCTCTAATAAAACTATCGTTCGGGTCTTTCATTATTAATTTAAAGCATCAATTGCTGCAGTATAATTTGGTTCATTCACCGTTTCCTCCACTTGCTCTGTATAAATAACCTTACCATCTTCATCAATAACCACAATTGACCTGGATAACAATCCTCTCATAGGTCCTGATTTAATCGTAACACCATACTTTCTTCCAAATTTCCCTTTTACATAATCTGATAAGGTTTCAACGTTTTCAATACCCTCTGCTCCACAAAAACGGGATTGAGCAAAAGGTAAATCCTTTGAAATATATAAGACTTTAGTATTCTCTAAACTTGTTGCTAATTTATTAAATTCTCTAACCGAATTTGCACAAACTCCTGTATCTATACTTGGGGTTATATTCAAAATTAATCTCGTTCCTTTGTAGTCCGATAGTTTTGCCACCGATAAATCGCTCTTAACCAATTTAAATTTTGGTGCCTTTTTTCCTACTTTAGGTAATTTTCCAACTGTTTTTACCGGGTTTCCTTTTAAAGTTATATTTGCCATGATAAGATTTTATTAAGTTTTTAATTTAAGTTCAAAGTTACATAAAAAGAAAAACTCTCCATAAATTAATAGGAAGAGTTTTACTAAATATATATTTTTCCTCTATTGATCTATAGAACCTAAAACTCTTTTCATAAAACCATTTAATGCTTCTTTCTTTGGAGTGCCATTTTTTATAGCGGTATTTACCTCGAGAGCACCATACATATTTGAAATCAATTCTCCAATTACATCTAATTCCTCATCTTTTAAAGAAGAAACTTCAGTGAGATCTTCCAAAACCTCAATAGCTTCTACTAAATAATCTTCGTCATTATTCTCGATGAAAGTGGTAAGATGTTTTATGATTGGTAACTTCATAACAAAAAGGATTTAGAAGTTATTAAACAACTCCATTTACTAGTTCTTTCAAGACATCAAACTTATTTGTCTGAACCTGGTTCACTTTCGCTCCGTTGGCAAATCCAGCGAACGTTGGCAAATTGTCAACCATTGCCAATTTTCTCGACTCTGGAAATTTTTCAGCATCCACCAAAACAAAAGGGACACCTTCATTTTCTGATGCCAATTTTTTAAATTTTGGTTTCATTATTCTGCAATTCCCACACCAGGTTGCCATATATTGAACCATTACTTTCGGATTATTTGCAATAATATCTGCTAAATTATCCTCTTGCAATTCTGTCATCATAATTTGTAATATTTCAAGTTCCTAATGATATCTTTTGAACCTAGTTAAAATCCTTGTGTTAGTGTGTGCTCAAATAATCAGCTACACTATCTCTGTTTTCTCTCAATGCATCTTTCCCTTCTTCCCAGTTTGCCGGACAAACCTCACCATTTTTTTGAAAATGTGTATAGGCATCAACCATTCTTAAGTATTCCGCAATATTTCTTCCCACCGGTTCAACATTTACACTTTCGTGAAATATTGTCCCTTCTTCATCAATCAAATAAGTAGCTCTCCATGTAACATAAGGACCTTCCATAGTTAAAGTATCCATCTCTTCATCATAATGCTGTTCACCTGTTTGTAAAATACCCAATTGATCCGATAAGTTTCTATTCGTATCAGCCAACAATGGGAAGGTAACACCTTCGATACCTCCATTATCTTTGGGAGTATTTAACCATGCAAAATGTACTTCAGGGGTATCACAGGATGCTCCAATTACTATTGTGTTCTTTTCTTCAAAATCCTTAAGTGCTGCTTGGAAAGCGAAGATCTCTGTCGGACACACATATGTGAAGTCTTTTGGATACCAGAATAAAACTACTTTTTTATTATTTTTTCTTGCTTCCTCAAGAACGTTCACTTTAAAAGTGTCTCCCATATCGTTCATTGCATCTACTTCTAAATTCGGGAATTTACTACCTACTAATGACATATCTAATTATTTTATTGATTATTACTATTCACTTCTGTAAAAATAACCATAAAAAGTAGGATTGGTAAATATTTTCATTCTAAATTTTTATATCGAAATAGATTTTATTTATTTTAAAATGGTATAAATATTTACCAACCTAAGTTTTGATCAGTTGTGACTAACTTCTTTGATCAGATCCTTTTTACAAAGATAAAAATCAGTTCTTTCACAAGTAGTATCTTCCAACCTTTCATTCATTTCATCCAAGTTTTTTGGTGGTGGAATAATTACTTTATCTCCTTTTTTCCAATCCAGGGGCATAGCAACACCAAATTCGTCCGATGTTTGTAAAGCTTCTAATGCTCTTAAGATCTCATTCATATTTCTGCCTACATTTAAAGGATAGTACATTACCAGTCTTATTTTTTTATCAGGATCTATAAAGAACACTGCTCTTACAGCAGCTGTCTCACTTTCATTAGGCTGCAACATACCATACAGTTTTGACACTTTCATATCAATATCTGCAATGATTGGGAAATCAAAATAAACCCCTGTTTTTTCTCTTACATTATTTACCCATCCTAAATGAGCATGGATACTGTCTATGCTCAAACCTAATAATTCAGTATTTAAATCTGTAAACTCATCTTTCCTTAGGGCAAATCCACTCATTTCTGTTGTACATACCGGAGTGAAATCAGCCGGGTGCGAAAATAACACGATCCATTTGTCTTTGGCATAATCGTGCAATTCGATGTCTCCTTTTGTCGTTTTAGCTCTAAAATTAGGAGCTTTATCTCCTATTCTAGGCATAATTGTTGCGGTAGTTTCCTGTGCTTCCATAATTAATAATTTATTAAAGGTTAATAATTTCTCAACAAAAATAAATCACATTCGTAAAATTTAAGTATAATTATTATCGATTGTTTTTATTTTTACATAAATATAAATTATACTTAAAATTAAAAGCAATTGCGAAGTGCTTTAAAGTTAGTCATTTTATATTATTTTTATAGTTAAATTATAGGTCAATAATAATTATTACATTCGATACCATGTATAATACTTTAATATTCAGCACTTTTATAATAATTTTTATCAATTTTAAATGCATGGCTCAAAATACTGGTGATAATAATATTAATAAGATTGCTCAAACAAAGGCTAGTAAAGGCATTGATTTCTATGCTCTTGGGAATGAACCCTTTTGGTCTTTAGATATGGATTTTGAAAACGAGTTTCAATTTAAAAACCTAGATGGGCTTACTATTATTGTTCCTTCTGTGAAAGGAATAAAAGCTATGGATGCAGAGGTTACACGATACAGATCCATTAATGATACCCACGAAATAATTATTCAAGTTCAACGTCAAGATTGTTCGGATACCATGTCTGACATTATATTTGACTATAAAGTAAATATCGACTATAAAAAAATTAAAGAGAAAAATTATATCAGACTAAATGGGTGCGGTAATTTCGTTCCCGATTATAGATTACACAACATATGGGCTATTGAGGGTATTGATAACAAAAATTTAAAAGAAATAGAATTTATAAAAGGCCAGCCATATATTGAAATCAATGTGATAGAAAATAGAATTTCCGGGCATGATGGCTGCAATAATATTATGGGAGGATTTCGCTATGAGAAGGGGTCTATTATTATTGGGAATTTAGCCGGTACAAGGATGGCCTGCCCAAACCTTGAAATAAGCAATCAGATTTCTAAAACTTTGAGCAATAAAAAAATAGCCTACGATTTTATAGATGGTAAACTATACTTCTTTTTTCAAGAGAAAACACTTATGATTTTAAAGAATATAGATTAGATATAGAGGTGTAAAATTAGAAATATATTGTAACTTTAGTTTCCAAGATAATGTCTCTTACCGGATGGAGAAAACTTTTATCAATAAAGTTAAACAAACCATACTGGACCATTTAGAAGATGAAAAATTTGGTGTTGACAATTTAGCTTCTGAAATTGGTTTTAGTAAGTCTCAGATATGGAGAAAAGTAAAAGCATCAACCGGTAAATCTGTAAATCAATTTATTCG
>DAOUPU010000222.1 GCA_030625995.1 Flavobacteriaceae bacterium | reverse complement strand
AAGCGAACAAGTTGGAACTACGCAGGTTATAATATGAATATCCCTGATCAATACAGAATGGATCAATTTGAGACTGAATTCACGGAAAAATGGATAGATGGAAATGATGAGATGCCTCCTTTTGTTTCCATGATGATCCCTAATGATCACGGAGCAGGTATTCGCCCTGAGGATGGATACCCTTATCGGCAATCCTTTATGGTCGATAATGATCTGGCTGTGGGTCGTGTATTGCATTTTTTGTCGAGAACCAAATACTGGAAGAATATGCTCGTAATCATTACTGAAGATGACCCGCAAGGCGGGGTAGACCATGTTGATGCACACCGATCTATTTTAATGATGGCAGGTCCTTATGTAAAAAAAGGCTATGTATCGCATACACATGCTAATTTTGGATCGATTCTCAAAACCATGTACAATATATTGAATGTGCCCTATGTAAATCACTTTGATGTAACTGCATCCTTATTGCAAGATTTTTTTACGGATGAGCCTGATTTTACACCTTACACTTTGGAGCGCCATGACAGCAGGATATTTGATGCAGAACTCTCTATGAAAAAGTATCACAAAACCATAGATTGGAGTAAAATAGAGCAAGGTCCCGCCATGGATGATGTAGACGATGCGCGTGAGGATCATGCAAAAAACAATACGGATCAATAATAGCGGATAAACCTGTAACGTCACAACAAAACCACTATTCGTGTCATTCCAGTGTAAACGGGAATCCATATACCAATAACACAGATCCCTTTCTTCTTGAGAATGAGATACGGTTCGTAATTGTCATTTCCGACACATCGAAACCAGTAAAGCGATACTGGTGGATTCCCATTTTCATGGGAATGACACACGTTCTGTTGCTTTTAAAAATGTCTTAGAATCGTGGCTAAAGGTCGAGTTTCAACTGTTGTGGCAGTAACTTAAATGTTTTTCGGTGGTGAATTGTTGAACCAAAATCTCTAATGGCTTGGCGATGTTCTTTTGTAGGGTAGCCCTTATTTTTTTTCCAGTTATAAGCAGAAAAGTCCATATGAATATTATTCATATAATCATCGCGATAGGTTTTCGCCAGAACAGAGGCAGCTGCTATACTTAAATACTTGCCGTCCCCTTTTACAATGGTTTCGTGCAGAATATTTTTATACTTTTTAAATTTGTTCCCATCCACAATAATAAAATCAGGCTCAATTTTTAATATTTCGATAGCTTTATGCATGGCCAGGATAGATGCATTCAAAATATTTATCTCATCAATTTTTTTTTGATACACATAAGATACGCCATATGCCACGGCTTCCTTTTCAATAATAGGTCTTAATTTGTTTCTCTGTTTTTCCGTAAGTTTTTTGGAATCGTTTAGGAGTTCATGCTTAAAATCGATTGGTAAAATTACAGCGGCAGCGACTACCGGTCCGGCAAGACATCCTCTACCGGCCTCATCGGTTCCTGCCTCAAGTTCATATTTTGAATAAGATGATTTCAGCATAGTTATTTTTCCTTCTCAAAAATAATAAATTGTAAAAAATAGGCTCAATTTTATTTGGACAATTATTTTACCTTTGTCAACATCAAAAATTATTTATGATTAGGTATTTAACGGTTTTATTCTTTTTATTTACTACGTATTCTTCTCTTGCGCAAATTATTGATAATAATCCTGCCTACCAAAGTAATAGAGATGGATATATGCGAAGTGATACTACAAAGATTGGCGAAGGAGAAACTCTTATAAAGCTGAGTGAAGAGACCTTTTTTCATGATTATAAGGTCATTGATTACAAAATGGACACTACCTATGTTGATACTTCACTAACGGTTGAAAAATCATATAAAATGAACTACCTGAGAAAGGACAATTTTGAACTTATGGCTTTTGCCAATCAAGGGCAGACTTTTAATAATTTGGCATATACCTTTAATAACTATTCTTTGTATCCAAAAATCGGGGCCAGAGCTCAGCATTTTAATTATTTCGAAGTGGAGGATATAAAATATTATTATGTACCAACTCCAACTACGGAATTGATGTACTTGAAAGGTCTGGAACAAGGGCAGGTTTTGAGTGCGATGTTCACATTTAACCTCTCACGGCAATTTAATGCTTCCATTTCTTATAAGGGAATGCGGTCCTTAGGAAATTATCGACATGCACTCAGTGCTCATGGAAATGCCAGGGTTACAATGAGTTATCACACAAAAAATAAACGATATTATATTAGAGGACATCTGGCGGCACAAGGTTTGAACAATGATCAAAATGGGGGATTAACAGACGAGTCAGTTTTTAATTTTGAAACCAAAGACACTAATTTTAAAGATAGAAACAGACTGGTTACAAATTTTACGGATGCAAAAAACACTTTAAGAGGGAATAGATATTTTATAGAGCAAGATTATAAGCTGTGGAGGAAGTCAGATACAACTCGAATTATTGATTCTGAATTAAAAATAGGGTATATTTTCAATTATGAAGGCAAGCATTATCAGTATACCCAGGATGCGGCAGCCATAGAGATCTTTGGAAATTCTTTTACTTCAAGTATTGATGATAAAGTGGAATATGTAAAACTTTTTAATGAGGCATTTGTATCGCTTAATTCTCCTTTTGTTCTGGGCGAAGTAAAATTCAAGGTTAATTTTTTCGACTATAATTACAGCTATAAAAGTATTGTTATAACACCGGAGGTAACCATACCTTCCTTTCTTAATGGAAATGCAATTGCCGTAGGGGGTGAGTGGCAAACGAAACTTAAAAAATTCAATTTTAATGCCGATGTTTCAACTGTAATAAGCGGAAATTTACATGGTTATTCAGGATTGGCATCTGCTCAATTTGTGCAGGATAGTTTATTTACTGTCAAAGCTACAGCCTTCGCTACAAGTAAGGCGCCGAATTTTAATTTTATGTTGTTTCAAAGTGATTATATAGCATACAACTGGCAAAATAATTTTGATAATATTATTACAAATAACTTAACAGTTGAGTTTGATTCTGAGAAATGGGTCTATGCATCTGTACAAACAACAAATATTACTAATTATACTTATTTCGATGCTCCTTTAGAAAATGAACAAACCAAGCCCGTTCAGGCCTCAGAAGCTGTAAATTACTTTAAATTCGTAGTGGGTAAAGAGTTTAAGTTTGGAAATTTTGCGCTCGATAATAAGATACTTTATCAAAAAGTGGTAAACGGGAACGATATTTTTAGAGTACCCGATTTTATTACACGGAATACACTCTATTACCAAAATTATATTTTTAAAGGCAAACCACTTTATATACAGACTGGCATCACGTTCTCTTATTTCAGCAAATACTATATGAATAGTTATAATCCGGTAATATCTGAATTTAATCTGCAAAATGACAGAGAATATGGCGCATTTCCAATGCTTGATTTGTTTGTGAATTTTAGAGTAAAAACATTGAGAGTATTTCTAAAATTGGAACATTTTAATGCAAGTTTTGCCAGTAAAAGTGAATATTACTCGGCGCCTTTAAATCCTTATAGAGATTTAAAAATTCGATTCGGTTTGGTTTGGAATTTCTTTATCTGATCGCAGGTCGATAGCCAAATGGTTTAATTCCACAATGCGCTGGGTTGAAATAAGAACAAAATTCAATTTAATACTTCAAATGCCTTGTATTGAGGTAGTTTGTTAATTTTAATCAAAAAGAATTCCTCGACCCTCTGGGTCGGGGTTCCGATGAAATGTCATCCCCTAAAAGGGGATCTAAATAATAAATTTTGATTTTTGATCATCAAATCAAAATGAAACCAGCGAAATAATTTTATTGCTCTGCCTCGGAGATAGTTGATTTCAAGAAATTTTTATTTGTTGTTTTTTTGATTCATCATCTTTTTTTTACGGTATTCAGATAACAATTTTCTATTAAAATCGTGTTCAGATCTATATAATTTTAAAACCTTTTTTGAAGAGATAACGTTTTTTAAATTTTTAAAAAAATCTTTTTTTCCTT
>DAOUPU010000196.1 GCA_030625995.1 Flavobacteriaceae bacterium | reverse complement strand
TATCCGGAACAAAGCTTTACTATTATTGAAGCTTTTTTAGGTAAAGGTGGTGAAGGTGGTCAAATGACGCCCGACATGTATTATGGTTTGGTTACAATCCATGGTACGATCATGGTTTTCTTTGTTTTAACCGCAGGGCTTAGTGGAACATTTAGTAATTTGTTAATTCCTTTACAAATTGGAGCTCGAGATATGGCCTCAGGATTTTTAAATATGATTTCCTACTGGTTGTTTTTCTTATCAAGTGCGATCATGTTCATTTCCATTTTTGTTCATACAGGTATGGCATCTGCGGGATGGACTATTTACCCTCCTTTAAGTGCACTTCCACAAGCAATGTCAGGTTCAGGTCTGGGAATGACTCTTTGGTTAACCTCAATGGCTATCTTTATTGCATCTTCTTTATTGGGATCTTTAAATTATATAGTGACGGTATTGAATTTAAGAACTAAAGGAATGAAAATGACCCGATTACCTTTAACTATATGGGCATTTTTAATTACGGCTATTATCGGTGTGGTTTCTTTTCCGGTATTGTTATCGGCGGCGCTGTTATTATTGTTCGATCGAAGTTTAGGCACATCATTTTTCTTGTCAGATATTTTTATTCAAGGAGAAGTATTACATTATAAAGGTGGTTCACCTATATTATTTGAGCACCTATTTTGGTTCTTAGGTCATCCTGAGGTATATATTATTTTGTTACCGGCATTAGGAATAACTTCGGAAGTAATTTCAACAAATGCCAGAAAGCCAATTTTTGGATATCGTGCCATGATTGGTTCCATAATGGCAATTGCATTCTTATCTACAATTGTTTGGGGGCATCATATGTTTGTTACTGGTATGAACCCATTTTTAGGCTCAGTCTTCACTTTTACAACTTTATTGATTGCTATTCCTTCAGCAGTGAAAGCTTTTAATTATATAACTACTTTATGGCAAGGTAATTTGCAATTGAACCCAGCTATGTTATTTTCTATTGGGATGGTTTCAACATTTATTACCGGTGGTTTAACTGGTTTGATCTTAGGAGATAGTGCTTTGGATATCAATGTGCACGATACAATGTTCGTTGTTGCACATTTCCATTTAGTAATGGGAATCTCTGCACTGTTTGGAATGTTTGCGGGAGTCTACCATTGGTTCCCAAAAATGTACGGTAAAATGATGAGTAAAGATATGGGCTATTTGCATTTTTGGATTACGGCAATTTCAGCTTACGGAGTATTCTTCCCAATGCATTTTATAGGATTGGCCGGATTACCACGTAGATATTATAGCAATACCGCATTCCCGATTTTTGATGATCTGTTGCATATAAATAAAGTGATTACTGTTTTTGCTATTATTGGTGGTTTGGCGCAACTAATATTTTTGGCTAATTTTTTCTTTAGCATTAAGAAAGGGAAGAAAACAGTTCAAAACCCATGGAGAGGAAATACCTTAGAATGGACTGCTCCTATAAAACATATTCATGGAAATTGGGAGGGAGATATTCCTGAAGTACACAGATGGGCCTATGATTATAGTAAAGTTGATGACAGTGGAGAATTGTGGGGAGGACAAGATTTTACACCCCAAAATGTTCCAATACGAGACGGAGAAGAAGAATTCTAAAATGAGCAATAGAATAAAAAATGCCCCAATTTAATTGGGGCATTTTTTATTTAATTTCATTTATATTTACAATATTAAAAATAAATCAGATGCTCAAAAAGTTCTCGAAAGTATTACTTATTCTTGTTGTTTTAATTGCTATTGGATTTTGGATCTTTGTTCAAAATTCAAAACCCAAATATAGTGGAGAACTCCAACTAAACAATTTATATGATCAAGTCACAATATACTATGATGACGTTGGTGTGCCACATATATATGCTCAAAATCAACACGATGCATATCTGTCTCTTGGATATGTTCATGCGCAAGACAGACTATGGCAAATGGAACTGTTGCGAAGAATATCTGCGGGTAGACTTTCTGAGATCTTTGGTGAAGAAATGATTAAGACTGACAAGTTATTTTTGGGATTGGGAATTGAAGAGGCAGCAAAAAGAAGTATAAAAAAACTGGATACCACACTGCAATCGTATAAGTTAACACAAGCATATTTAGAAGGAATCAATCAGTTTGTAGAAAATGGTACAACACCGGTCGAATTCAGATTATTAGGTATAAATAAAGAAAAATATAGCATTAAAGATATATATAATGTGGCAGGCTATATGGCATTCAGCTTTGCACAAGCTCATAAAACGGATCCATTGTTAACTAACATTAAAGCGGAACTAGGGGAACCCTATTTAAGGGATTTAGATATTAGTATCAACTCTAAGGCAACAAGGATCTACAATTATCCAAGGAAAAACAAAAGATTAGCGAGTGATATATCTAAATCGGTAAATGAGATATTAGATCGTACACCAACACCATTATTTATAGGAAGTAATAGCTGGGTTATTGGTCCAAAAAAAACTAAAAACAAAAAAGTCATTTTTGCCAACGATCCTCATATACAATTTTCCCAGCCAGCCGTGTGGTATCAGTCCCATTTGATCACTCCCGACTACGAATTGTATGGTTTCAATTTAGGGCTTACACCTTTCCCTTTATTAGGCCATAACAGGAAATATGCATATGGCTTAACCATGTTCGAAAATGACGATATTGATTTTTATAAGGAAGGTGAAGATCAGGAATATACTACCAGAAAAGAAACAATTATGGTCAAAGATGGGGATGATGTAAATTTTGAAATTCGAGAAGGAAAACACGGCCCAATAATGAATGATTTTCTTGATATTTTGGATTCTGATACACCTATAGCCGTAGATTGGGTTTACACAAAATTGGATGCTAATCTAATAAATTTTTCTTACGAAATATCACATGCAAAAACCTTATCACAATTTAAATCCGGTATAGCTAATTTACATGCTCCCGGTTTAAATGTGATGTATGGCGATGCTGAGAATAATATTGCATGGTTTGCGGTTGGAAAATTATATACACGTTCAAATAATGCCAATTCAAAATTTATTTTAGATGGAACAAATGGCAAGGACGATCAATTAAATTATTTAAGTTTTTCACAAAATCCACAAGCAATAAATCCACCATGGAACTATGTTTATTCTGCTAATAATCAACCGGATTCGATAGCTGGTGTTCTATATCCGGGATATTATGTTCCTGAGGATAGAGCCAAAAGAATCGTGGAGATAATTAGGCCTAAGAATGATTTTACAGTTGAGGACATTCAAGTTATGATCAATGACGTGGAGTCATCAGTTGTTCAGGATTTAATACCTATAATAATCGAAAACATTTCAAAAGTCAATTTAAGCATGATTGAAAAGAAAGCGATTGAAATTTTACAGGCTTGGGAAGGAAAGTTTAAAACTGATGAAATAGCTCCTACTATTTACATAAAATTTATATATCATTTGCTGCACAATACTTTTGCGGATGAAATGGGTGAAGAGGGCTTTCAGCAATTTCTTAAAACACATCTTTATAAACGTCAGATAGCCAAACAAATTAAATTAGGCAGATCTATTTGGTGGGATGATGTAAAAACTAAAGATATAAAGGAATTAAAAGATGAAATAATTACGAGATCCTTCCATCAAACCATAACCGAATTGGAGAACCAATTTGGAGATCACCCGGAAAAATGGACATGGGATAAGGCTTTGACCGTAACACATAAACATGTCTTTGATAAAGTATCACTTTTGAAAAATTTCTTTAATGTTGGACCATTTGAAACAAATGGCACGTTTGCCGTATTGAACAATCAAGGATTTTTAATTAATGGGAATGGTATCTATAACGTTGACAGCGGCCCCTCAACACGTAGAATAATTGATTTTAGTGATGTTGAAAATGGTGTAACCATAATTCCAACAGGACAATCAGGTAATGTTTTTAGTAAACATTATAAAAACCAGTCAAAGAAATATTTAGAGGGAGAGTTTGTAAAGATGATGTTGAATAAAGAAGAGATTCAAAGATCAGAAGATAAGTTGGTAATAGAGCCAGTGAAAGAGTAGGATACCCATATCACTCATCCGATGATTAAATTCATCACGGCTAATAATCATCGGATGAGTAATTCAACTCTTTCGTTGTTTGGTAAATTTCTTTACATTGGCGAAATTATGATACCTTAATTTTACCTTTTCAAAAATTTCTTCTCAGAAATATGGTTGTTACTTTTTATTGATAATATATATTCTCCTGAAGAAACACCGGATAGATCAAGCTCGATAGTATGCCTGCCTATTGGTTTATTAATTTCTATTTTTTTGATCAATCGTCCTAACATATCATGAATTTCAATAAAATGTCGGTTTGTATTTGGAATGAAGAATTCTATCGAAAATATGTCTTCTGTTGGATTTGGATATACTATGAGATTAAAAATATTATCACTTTCAAGCTTATATTCTTCTACAGCAAGCGTGCTTTTATTAATAGAAACTTTAAATATTTGATTACTTGCACTACTCTGTGTTCCGTCATTGATAAAAAATATATTTTCAAGAGTACTCTCTATTCCTCCATAAATATAGCCTACCAGTGTACTGCCTAGGGGTAAATTATTTAAGTTTACAATCTCACTATCAATAAAAATATTATCGTCGGTTAAAGATATGAACTCCGAACCAGACCCTAACAAACTCGGCATTTCAATACTGAGCTTACTTTCATTCATAGAGCCATCACTA
>DAOUPU010000216.1 GCA_030625995.1 Flavobacteriaceae bacterium | reverse complement strand
CTACTCGTTCTGCATCTGCTGTACCACCAACATCTAAAAAATTAGCAGGTTCTCCGCCAGATTGTTTGATCAAATCCATGGTGCTCATTGCCAGTCCGGCACCATTCACCATACAACCAACATTTCCGTCAAGGGCAACATAATTCAAACCAACGGCATTGGCTTCAACTTCTATTGGGTTTTCCTCACGCAGATCACGTAGATCAACATAATCTTTATGACGATATAGGGCATTATCATCCAAAGTAACTTTGGCATCAACTGCCATGATTTTGTCATCCGATGTTTTTAAAACAGGATTGATTTCGAACAAGGATGCATCCGATTTTACATAGGCAGTATATAATGATGTAACAAATCTGGTCATTTCTTTAAAAGCCATCCCTGATAAGCCAAGGTTAAAAGCGATCTTTCTAGCTTGAAAAGGTAACAGTCCCGTAGCAGGATCAATTTCTTCCGTAAAAATTAGATGTGGTGTTTTTTCCGCAACAGCCTCAATGTCCATACCACCTTCGGTAGAATACATAATCATATTTCTGCCCGTACCGCGATTTAGTAAAACAGACATATAATATTCTTCCGGTTCGCTATCTCCCGGATAATAGACATCTTCTGCGATGAGTACCTGATTTACCTTTTTTCCCTGAGGTGGTGTTTGTGGAGTTTTTAGCATCATTCCTATAATGTTTTGAGAGATATTTTCAACATCTTTCAAGCTTTTGGCAATTTTAACTCCTCCGCCTTTCCCTCTTCCTCCTGCGTGAATTTGAGCCTTAATGACCCACCAACTTGTACCTGTTTCTGTCGATAAAAGTTTGGCGGCCTCTACCGCTTTTACATGATTGTCTGCAACTAAACCTCGTTGTATTCTCACTCCGAAGCTGTTTAAAATATCCTTTCCTTGATACTCGTGTAAATTCATTTTATTTAAAATTTATTGGTATACAAAAGTAACTATTTAATTCTTAAAGCTAAACCGGATTGAATTAATTTTGAAAAATAATTAATCTTATTTGATCGGTATTTAGTTCTTATATCAACCTGCATACAGGTAAGCATTATTTCCATTTTTGATCCTTATTTTGTTAATTCTTTTAACAGTTTATTAAGACAAGACTTTCTAACTATTAAATAGTTTTACGGTGCTATTGATCCAAATTATCACGGGCTATAAATTTTTATGAAAAATGTCATAATTATTAATTTATTATTCTTTACTACATTGATATATAGTCAAATAAGTAAAAAGGAACTTATAGCTGTAAGAATAAATGAAGCTCCAAAAATTGATGGAATATTAGATGAGCCTGTTTGGAAAAAAGGTAATGTTGGAAGTGATTTTGTAATGTATGATCCCGGTAACGGAGATAAGGAACCTGAGGACCAAAAAACGCATGTAAAAGTTCTGTTTGATGATAAGGGAATTTACATAGGTGCTTATATGTATGATAACTCTCCCGATAAGATCTTAAAACAACTTACTGATAGAGATAATTTTGGGAATTCTGATGTATTTGGAATTACCATAAACTCAAATAATGACGGGCAAAATGAGTTTTCTTTTATGGTAACTTCTGCCGGAGTACAGTTGGATGCTCAGGCATCTCCATCAAATGAAGATAATTATAATTGGAATGAAGTCTGGTTTAGTAAGGTTTCTTTTGATGATAAAGGATGGTATGCAGAGATCATGCTACCATATTCTGCTTTGAGGTTCTCAAAAGAGAGTGTATATACATGGGGTGTAAATTTTTATAGATATATAGCAAGTAGAAGTGAACTTTATTCGTGGAATTATATAGATAAAACAGTTGGTAAAACACCTCAATATTCTGGTCTACTAACAGGTATTAAAGATATAAAGCCTCCTGTAAGATTGAGTTTTTCCCCTTTTGCATCATTTATATTAGATAACTATGATGGAGCCACCAATTTTGACTATGCTTTTGGCTTAGATTTGAAATATGGAATAACAGATAACTTTACTTTATTAGCAACTCTTATCCCTGATTTTAGTCAGGTTGGTTTTGATAATGTTACTCTAAACCTGGGACCCTTTGAACAGGTATTTGTAGAGCAGAGACAATTTTTTGTGGAAGGAGCTGACCTTCTGGAAAAGGGAAATTTGTTTTTTTCACGAAGAATTGGAAACAGACCTGTCGGACATGCTGAAGTAGAGGAATTGGTTGAAGAAAATGAAGCTTTAGAAATTGTAGACAACCCAACTCAAGTTGATGTAATCAATGCCGTGAAGGTTACGGGTAGGACAAAAAAAGGATTAGGAATAGCAGTTTTAAATGCAATTACCAAAACTACTGAAGCAACGGTAAGAGATTCAATATCCGATGAAAAATATAATATAGTAACGGAACCTCTGGCTAATTATAACATTTTTGTAATTGATCAGGAATTTAATAAAAATTCATCCATAGGATTAACAAATACAAATGTCTTACGAGAAGGCAGTTTTAGAGATGCCAATGTTACTGCTTTGGTTTTTAATTTAGCCAACAAATCTAATTCATATAGACTTTCAGGGGATGGAAGTACAAGTACTATAAATGAAGATGATGAAAATACCACGGGTTTTGCTTCTAATTTGAGATTTAGTAAAACAGAGGGAAACGTCAGATACTCTTTAAGTCATCGTTTTGCCGATGATAAATATGATAAAAATGATCTTGGATTTCAAAGAATAAATAATTATAACAACATTTATGGCAATGTAAATTATAGAATTTTTAAACCAACTAAGTATTTTAATAACCTTCAAATTGGAGTATTTGCAGGGTATTTTAGAAGATTTGATCCGAGTGTTTTTACAGGAAATTATTTTAATTTTTATGGTTCTGCTACCACAAAAGAGCAACTATCCTTTGGATTTGAGATTGGAACCAATATTGGAAAACGAAGAGATTATTTTGAACCAAGAACAGAAGGCAGATTTTGGTTAAAAAATCCTGAAACAGAAATAGAGGCATATATTTCAACCGATTCTAGAAAGAAATTTGCAGGTGTGCTAAGTGCAAGGAAAGGTAAATTTCACGGGATTGATGAAAGTGACTTTTCTATAATGATATCTCCGCAATATCGGGTAAACGACAAATTACAATTTAGTTATACCTATGGTTTAGAAAAAGATTTTAATGAATTTGGATATGTTATTACTCTAGATGATGAAACGATAATTTTTGGACAACGTTATGTGCAGGAAATTGAAAATGCGATGGCATCTAAATTTAGTTTTAATGATACCTCCTCCATAATTCTTACATTTCGTTACTATTGGTCACCGGTTATATATAAAGATCAGTATTTTGAGTTAGAGGAAGATGGCAATCTAATCGATAGCAGTTACACTGGAGATAATGACCTGAATTTTAATAGCTGGAACCTTGACCTTAGATATATTTGGCAATTCGCCAGAGGAAGTGAGCTGGTTGCTTTGTATCGAAATTCTATTATTAATTTTGATAATGAGTCAGACCAGTCATTTCAGGATAATATAGGCAACTTATTTGATCAGCCATTGGGCCAAAGTTTTTCAATTAAATTGGTCTATTATCTGGATTATAATCGCACCAGATCGTGGTTTAAAAAGAGTTAGATTGAATTGGAGGTGGGTTAAATGTTTTCATGTTTAACAGTATTCTATAATTTTTCTAAAATTAAATTGTCATTTTTTTAAAAAGATGTATTTTCACATCCATATTATTATAAGGTGATTAAGGCGGTAAATATTCATAAAAAATATGGGGATCTAGAGGTTCTTAAAGGAGTAGACCTGCATATTAAAAAAAGTGAAATTGTTGCTATTGTTGGTCCCAGTGGAGCAGGCAAAACAACACTGCTCCAGATTTTAGGAACTTTGGACAAACCATCTTCTTCGGATAGTCTGATAATTAATAATCAAGATATTACAAAATTAAAGGACAGAGTTTTATCGAAGTTTAGAAATATACATATTGGCTTTATTTTTCAATTTCACCAGTTATTACCAGAATTCACAGCTTTAGAAAATGTTTGTATCCCGGCTTATATTGGAAATAGACCAAAACAGATCGTAATAAAAGAAGCAAAAGAGATATTAGATTTTTTGGGATTGTCAGATCGTATGGATCATAAACCGAATGAGTTGTCGGGAGGAGAGCAACAAAGAGTTGCCGTAGCC
>DAOUPU010000073.1 GCA_030625995.1 Flavobacteriaceae bacterium | reverse complement strand
TTTTAATGTTCCTTGCTTTGAAGCTTCAATAACTTCACTTACGGTTATCTTTCTAACTTCCACTTTTATTCCTTCATCTTCAGCTATGGCAATAACACTTTTACGAGTTATTCCATCTAAGATCCTATCACTGGTTGGCGCGGTTATTAAGGTGTCATTAATCCGAATAAAAATGTTCATTGCACCGGCTTCTTCTATATATTCATGGGTATTGTCATCTGTCCAAATAACTTGTTGGTACCCTTTTTCGACAGCAAGTTGCGTAGGATAAAATTGTCCGGCATAATTACCTCCGGCTTTTGCATATCCAACTCCTCCGTTTGCAGAACGAGAATATTTTTCTTCAATTAGAACCTTTACTTCCCCAGAAAAGTAAGCGCCTGAAGGAGAACATGCTATAATAAATTTATACTCATCCGCAGGTGATGCATGGAACCCATTTCCAGTAGCGAAAACAAATGGACGAATGTACAAGGAACTTCCTTCCGCCGTTGGTATCCAATCACTATCCAATTGTAAAAGCGCTTTTAAACCTTCCATAAAATATTCCTCCGGAAGCTCCGGTATAGCCAATCTTTTTGCCGATATATTAATTCTCTTTTGGTTGTCTAAAGGACGAAAAAGCCATGTTTTACCTTCCGCATCCTTGTATGCTTTCATTCCTTCAAATACAGACTGACCATAATGGAAAATTTTAGAAGATGGATCCAGGCTGATATTTTGATAAGGTATAATTTGTGGTTGTTGCCATTCTCCATTAGCAAAATCACATACAAACATATGGTCAGTACATGTTTGACCAAATGGCAAATTACTAAAATCAACCGAGTTGATCTTGGAATTTTTTGTTTTCTCTAGTTTTATCATAGGGCTTACGGCTATACTCATTGCGTTGTATATTTAATGCAAAAATAATTAATAATGCTTAAATTATAAACTATTTATTATGAATTTATAAAAGAATCAGTATTTTGTATAATAACTTTTAATTTGAACTTTTCTCTTTTGTTTTAAAAATTTGTAAATAATTGCTTTCGAAAATTAGTTTATATAACGTAATTTTATAAACAAAACATATTATGACCCGAGCATGCGAAAATTTTTCTCACCCAACGGAATGATTAATAGCGAACAGCATGTGACCATTATAAAACAATAAATATAGACACATGAAAATTAGAATAATTACTCTCGCACTACTAATTTCTTTTACCGCTTGTAAGGAATCAAAAAAAAGTAATAAAGTATTTCAAAAAGAGAATATTACTTATTTATCCTATGGTAAGAAAATAACAGCAGATAATGCAGTTTCAAAAGAGGCTATGGCAAATAAATTTAAAGATCTTAAAAAGGGTGATACAATTGAAATGAAATTCGTTTCAAATATCAATGAGGTGTGCAAAACAAAAGGATGCTGGATGAAGTTAGATCTTGGTAATGAAAAAGAAACGATGGTGAGGTTTACAGACTATGGTTTTTTTGTGCCTTTAAATTCCGACAAAAGAGATGTAATTGTTGAAGGAAGAGCCTTTATAACTGTAATTTCTGTTGAAGAACTGCAACATTATGCAAAAGATGCCGGTAAGTCAGAAGAGGAAATTGCACAAATAATAGAACCTGAAACAACTTTGGGTTTTGAGGCGGATGGAGTGTTAATGGTTCAATAATGCAAAAAGTATTTACCATATTTATTATCTGTTTGCTATTACAAGCATGTAATTCGAAGAATGAACGTAATGATGTTGAAAATAGTAATGAACTAGTTATGTATGAACCTTCAGAAATGACTATACTGATGAGAAAAATTCATGAAGTCAACAAGATAGTTAAAGATCAAATTATTAAGAATGATTCATTATTGATTTTTCCAGAGGATTTCACAAAAATTTTCTCGGCAACTTTGACTGATAGTACAGAGCGGGATGATGAATTTATTATCTTAGCAAGATCTTTTATAGATCTTCAAAAAATAACCTTTTCAACCTATTCTGATTCTACAGTTTATAATTTTAACCAATCGATAAATAACTGTGTTGAATGTCATAGAACGAGATGCCCGGGTCCAATTCCTGAAATTAAAAAGTTGTTGATCAATTGATTTTGCATAGAGAAATTATCATAACCGCCGATGGATCTTCAAGCATCTATTTACCTGATTTAGATGAGTCTTACCATTCAAAACATGGGGCCATTCAGGAATCGTATCATGTTTTTATTAAGAGCGGACTGAATTTATTTAAAAATGATTCAAAAATATCTATTTTAGAAATTGGTTTTGGTACGGGATTAAATTGTTTTATCAGCTTCTTAGAAACTCAACAACGAAATTTAAAAGTTGATTATATTGGGGTAGAGGCATATCCATTAAGGATGGAAGAGGTTCAACAATTGAATTATGTAAAAGAGTTAAATGCCAATAAAGAGGCTAAAATATTTGATAAGATCCATAATATTCCTTGGAATGAAAAAGAAAATTTAAGTAAGTTTTTTTCATTGACAAAAAGGAAGCAATTCTTCAATGAAATTGATGACAAGAATAAATTTCATTTGATATATTTCGATGCCTTTGGTGCTCGTGTTCAACCGGAATTATGGACTGAGACTATTTTTAAAATAATGTTTGATTCGCTTAAGATGGATGGTATTTTAGTTACCTATGCTGCTAAAGGAAGTGTACGAAGAGCCATGCTGGCAGTAGGATTTTCTGTTGAAAAACTACCCGGCCCACCCGGAAAAAGGGAAATGCTGAGGGCACGGAAGCATTAGAGTTTTCTCAAATGCTGAGGGCACGCAAATTAATTTGAAAATTTGAAGATTATTCAATGTTGTAACGTAATATAAATATTAATATGGAGATTATTTTTTGACACACATTTTTATTAATTAGGTGTAATTATTGATTGAAAGGATTTTAAGACATTATAGTCATTTGTAAAAAAACATAAAATAATATGACAGGCGCAAAATTTGTAAAACGTAAAAGGCCTAATAGGAAAAGGGCGATCATTTTATTGGTTATTTTGATAATAGTAATTTATTTATTCTTTAATATAGAAGGTATACTGGAAGGTTTTTTAAATGTGGAATAACAATGCCAGGCCAGCCACGAGAAAATTTTAATTTTGAAATTTTAAACTCTGCTATTAGACAAGCTATCTAAAAAATGTTCGATCTCCATATTATATTTTTCAGGTTCTTCTATGGAAGAAGTATGTCCACCGCCGTCAATATAAGTTAAGGTTGAGTTTTTAATCTTAGAATGTATAAATTCTGCCTTATCAGTGGGAGTTGCCAGGTCTTGGGTGCCGACTAGAATGAGTGTTGGACAGGATATGTTTTTTAATTCACTGGAAATTGCCTTGCGATCAACAACTGCAGAAACTGCATTTGTAATACTTTTGTCATTTTTTAAAAGCTCATTTTCCCATTCTTTTCGTTCTTCTTTTCGTTGAGGATCATTTAAAAATTTAGCACCAAACATAATTTTCATCACAGAATGAACAACAGCCTTCACTCCAAAAAACTTAACTATATTTTTTAGTATTGTATATTTAAATTTATTTGGTTCCAGCTCGGCGGTAGTCTCCATTAAGATCAATGATTTTACCAAGTCCGGCCTTCTGGCGGCCAATCGCATGGCAACAAAACCACCCATGGATAGTCCGCCGAAGTGAACATTTTTAAGTTTTAAGTGATCCAATAGTGCCACAACATCCTCATAGAGTTGATCCATGTCATATCCGCCTTCTGTGACTTCACTTTTCCCTTGTCCCCGATGGTCATAGGTGATCACCGTGTACTTATCCTGAAAATGGGAGGTTTGTTTATAAAACATTCTCCCACTCCAAAGTAGACCGTGAGATAAAACAATGGTCTCTTTTCCCGAACCATATACTTCATAGTAATAGTTGCAATTATTAAGTTTTATATAAGGCATTGCATAAAGATAACCAAAATGAATTTAGTCGAGAAGAATTCCCCCAGGCTCTTGCCTTGGAGATAGAGGGTTTCAAGAAATTTCTTTATTTGATCTTTGAAATATTTATGAAAAATATTTTAGTAGATTGTTATTAATTGCTCAATACTTGCCAAAGTTTATCCTTTAGCTCACTCAGACCTGTTTCAGCAATAGATGAAATAAACAGGCAGGAAATATCCTTTGGAAATTCTTTTTGAATCTCGATTTTTAATTCATCATCTAACATATCCGACTTAGAGATTGCTAAAAGTCTTTCTTTATCCAATAGTTCGGGATTGTGTTTTTTTAATTCATTCAACAGGATCGCATATTCCTTCTGAATATCATCACTATCAGCGGGTACTAAAAAAAGCAAGATGGAATTGCGTTCAATGTGGCGTAAAAAGCGATGCCCTAATCCTTTTCCTTCAGCCGCACCTTCAATTATTCCAGGGATATCTGCAATAACGAAACTCTTAAAATCACGATACTCAACAATACCCAAATTGGGTTTTAAGGTTGTAAAAGCATAATCTGCTATTTTTGGTTTTGCTGCTGTAAGAACTGATAGTAAGGTTGATTTACCTGCATTTGGAAATCCAACTAAACCAACATCTGCCAATAATTTAAGTTCCATTTGATACCACCCTTCCATACCATCTATCCCGGGCTGTGCATATCTTGGTGTTTGATTAGTTGAAGTTTTAAAATGCCAGTTCCCTCTACCACCTTTACCTCCTTCGACAAGAATTATTTCCTGCTTGTTTTCAGTAATTTCAAAAAGAACTTCTTGGGTTTCACCATCTCGAATAATTGTTCCAAGCGGAACATCAATATATATATCATCACCATCTTTACCGGTGCTCCTATTTTTGGACCCTGCTCCTCCGTGCTCGGCTTTAAAATGCCTTTTGAATTTGAGATGAAAAAGTGTCCAAATATTTTTATCTCCGCGTAGAATAACATGACCACCACGACCACCATCTCCACCATCTGGTCCACCTTTGGAAATATATTTCTCTCGATGAAGGTGTACAGATCCTTTACCTCCTTTACCTGAAGCAGCATGTATTTTTATATAATCAACAAAATTACCTTCTGTCATTCTCGTAATATTTTTAATTCATTAATGGGTAAGAACACTTATAACTTATCTATTATCAGACAGATGCGGTCAGTAATCTCTTCTATAGACCCAACACCATCTACACCAAAATATTTGTTCTGTGCGTCGTAATAATCCTGAAGAACAGCAGTCTTTGTCTGGTATTCATTAAAACGGTTTCGAATTTTACTTACGTCCTGATCATCTGTTCTCCCACTTGTTAACCCTCTATTTAATAACCTTTCAACAAGTAGATCTTCTGCCACTTCCAAGGCAACCATACCATTGATTGTTTCGCCCTTGTCACTCAGGAATGCATCTAAAGATTCTGCCTGGGATTCTGTACGTGGAAACCCGTCAAAAATAAAACCATTCGCATCCATATTCTTCTCAACTTCAGCTTTTAACATGTCAATGGTTACTTCATCTGGCACCAGATTCCCATCATCCATGTAAGATTTGGCAAGTTTGCCCAGGGGTGTTTCATTTTTAATGTTGTATCTAAAAACATCCCCGGTTGAAATATGAACCAAATTGTATTTATCTTTTAAAACTTCGGCCTGAGTTCCCTTCCCGGATCCGGGAGGGCCAAATAAAACTATATTTTTCATTGCTTATTTTTTTACTATCAAAAAAATGATTTAATTTTCCTTTAACTGATAAATATCCGCTAAATTTCTTCCCAATCCATCATAATCTAGACCATAGCCAACGATGAATTTATCATCAATTGACCTTCCGATATAATCAATAGGTAAAGATTTGCGAAACACATCAGGTTTGAAGAAAAGAGTGGCAATTTTTAATTTTTTGACTTTCTTATCTTTAAAAATTTTGTAAATCTCTTCAAGAGTATTTCCCGTATCAATTATGTCTTCCAGAATTATTACAGTTTTCCCTTCTAAATCTTCATTAAGTCCTACGAGATGTTTTATTTTTCCGCTTGAATTGATCCCATTATAAGAAGCTAATTTCACAAATGTGATGTGGCAGTCATACGGATATTCCCTAACAAAATCTGCGGCAAACATGAAGGAACCATTTAATATTCCAATAAAAATTGGAGTTTCCTTCTCTCCTAGATCTTCCGCAACAAGGTTAGCCAAATATTGAACGTATTTTGCAATTTTGTTTTTGGTGATGTAAGGCTCGAAATCCTTGTCATGTAATTTAATAACACTCATATTTTTAACTCTATAACCATATGAAATGGAAATTGCAAAAGTACGTAAAAAGTAAAAACCTTTTAAGAAATTAATCCTAAAAGGTTTTTATATTAATTGATTAATTTTGTTTAACGCAAGAATTATTTTTTCACTTTTTTGTCAAATTTCATTGTTGTATCGTACATTATTGGTGATGCAACAAATAAAGATGAGTAAGTTCCTACAATCACCCCAATAATTAAAGCAAACATAAACCCTTTAATGGAATCGCCACCAAAAATAAAAATGGCTAAAAGTACGATCAAGGTTGTGAGTGATGTATTAATAGTCCTTCCAAGCGTGCTGCTTAAAGCTGAATTTACAATACGGTTAAATTGCCACGATGTATGTTTATTTGCAAACTCTCTAATCCTGTCAAAAATAACCACAGTATCATTCAAGGAATAACCAACTACAGTTAGAATGGCAGCAATAAAAGATTGCCCGATTTCCATATCGAATGGTAATATTTTATAAAATACAGAAAAAATGGAAAGTACAATTAGTACATCATGGAATACCGCTATAACCGCTCCAAAACTATATTGCCATTTTCTAAATCGAATTAAAATATATAAAAATACCACAACTAATGATGCAATGATCGCCCAAAATGCAGCCTGTTTAATATCATCTGCAATTGTAGGTCCAACTTTCATATACTTCATAACACCAATTTTTCCGTCGTTTTCTTCTCCTCCTATTTTAAACTGTTCGTAGGTAGTGCCATCCGGTAAATATTTCTGCACACCATCGAATAATAAGTGTTGAGTTTCGTCATCAACGGTTATTTCACTGTCATCTATTTTATATTTTGTTGTAATTTTTAATTGATTCGAAGTCCCATAAGTTTTAACTTCTGGTAAACTTCCAAAAACATCCTTCAAATCCCTAGCAACTTGTGGGGCATTTACATCGTGATCAAATCTTACCGTATAGGTTCTACCACCTTTAAAGTCTACACCATAGTTTAGTCCATTGGTCATTAATGATCCAATTCCTCCCAAGAGAATAATACCTGATACGATATAAGCTATTTTGCGCTTTTTTAAGAAGTCGATACTGATATTCTGAAACCATCCTTTCGTAATTTTGGTATTAAAAGTTAGTGTATTGCCTTTTTTATTTATATACCATTCAATCAATAATCTAGTAATAAAAATTGCAGAGAACAAAGAAGTGATAATACCTATTATCAAGGTAGTTGCAAATCCTTTTACAGGGCCGGTGCCAAAAATATAAAGGATAATACCCGTTAACAGAGTAGTAACATTTGCGTCTAAAATAGAAGATAAGGCGCCTGCGAAACCGTCGTAAATGGCCTCTTTCTGTCCTTTTCCTTTTACTAGTTCTTCTTTAATTCTTTCATAAATAAGTACGTTTGCATCAACTGCCATACCAATAGTCAATACTATACCCGCTATACCCGGAAGTGTCAGTACTGCTCCAAATGAAGCGAGAACGCCAAAAATAAACAGGATATTCAAGGCAAGTGCTGTATCTGAAAAAATACCCGCTTTACCGTAGTATATGATCATCCAGATCAATACGAGTATCAATGCAATGATAAATGATAGGGTTCCGCTCTGAATGGCTTCCTGACCCAGGGAAGCTCCAACTACATCAGCTTCTATTATACGCGCTGCTGCCGGTAGTTTACCAGATTTCAACGCATTAGCTAAATCCTGTGCTTCAGTTAAAGTCATGCTTCCTCCGGAAATAGAAGTTCTTCCAGTGGTAATTGCATCATTAACTCTCGGTGCCGAATAAACATAATCATCTAAAACAACCGCAACAAACTTTCCAACATTAGCCGTAGTCATCTTGGCCCATAATTTAGTGCCTTTGCTATTCATGGTCATGCTTACTTCAGGATTTGCACCTAATTGGTCAAAAACCTGTGATGCATCCGAAATAACATCTCCCTCAATTGGAGCAACATCATCTCTGTTTGATTTTAACGCATAAAGATAAATTATTTCTCCACCGTAAATATTAATTAGCTCCGAATTATTAATTGGTTTGGCATCCCATGCAAATTTTGCATATTTCATTTCTGTTGGCAACAAATTTCTAACTGCCGACATGGCCAAATATTCATTTACTTTTGCTGTGTCTTTAACATTCGCAGATGCAATAATCGAGCTAATATCATTTTGTGATCTAGGAAATTGAATGGACAGGATACTCCTTAAAGGATTAGATATGGAGATGTCCACCGAGTCTTTTACTTCCCCTAATAATGCATCAATTTCATCATCAGCTTTAGCTGTAGAATCGATTTCTGTCTCCTTTTCCTCTGGTTTTAATATGTCAGCCAAAAGGGCATCAGCAGATATGAAAAATTGTGCAGTTTCTTGATTTGTATAGACTTCCCAAAATTGCAATTCTGCAGTACTTTGTAATAATTTTTTTACCCGATCAATATCTTTAGCTCCTGGCAATTCTATCGAGATTCTTCCTGACTCTCCAACACGTTGTATGTTTGGTTGTGTAACTCCGAAACGGTCAATTCTACTTCTCAAAACCTCAAAAGCAGTACCAATGGATCCCTTAACTTCTTCTTTTAAAATAGGCTTAACTTCCTCATCGGTCATTTTGAAGTTAATTTTATCCTTTAATGATTTGTTACCAAAAATACTTGGATCTCCTAATTTTACGTCTCCTTTGCTAGCTTCATCAAATGCCTCAAAAAACAGATCCAAATAATCTTTGTCACTATTTTTTTGTGCTTTACTCGCGGCAACCAATGCGTCATTAAAAACTGGATTTTTAGATTGATTAGAAAGGCCTACTAAAATATCTTTAACCGATACCTCTAAAGTAGCATTAATACCTCCTTTTAAATCTAATCCAAGATTTAATTCTTTTTCTTGAACATCGCTATAAGTAAACTCTGTAAATCCTAAATCTACAACAGGCGCGTTAGCGACAGAATCCAAATATGCTCTCTCTAATTTTGCCAATTCATGGGTATCGCCATCTGTAGCAATTGATTCTGCATAAATAACGGCATCTTTCTCTACATTTTTTGCGAACCACGTAAATGATAGTTGGTATATACACACCAAACTAAGTGTGACTGCAAATAACCTTATAAGTCCTTTGTTTTGCATTAGTTATCTAATTTTATTAATCTTTATTTGAATAAACGCGCAAATATACTCAAAAGATTTAGCTTTAAAAGGAATTACCAATGAATTTTATACCTTTTAACACTAGATCCTGACCATCGTAATTCATGCTATTTTTTCAATTCTCAACTGCATCTTTTTTTACCGTTAAAAAGATGAGTTTATTTGGGTTGTTAAAAAACAAAACCCTTAAAAAATCTTTTAAGGGTTTTGCTATCTATAATTTATATTTCATAGATCGATTTGTTTATCGATCAATGAACCTATGCTTCTATCGGTATGATTGAAACATATGATCTATTGTCTTTTTTCTTGGTAAACTTAACAACACCATGTACTTGAGCATGCAATGTATGGTCTTTGCCCATATATACGTTTTCGCCCGGATGATGTTGTGTGCCTCTTTGACGAACAATTATGTTACCAGCCAAAGCACCTTGACCACCAAAAATTTTAACTCCTAATCGTTTCGATTCTGATTCTCTACCGTTCTTAGAACTACCTACACCTTTTTTATGAGCCATGATTTAAAATTTTAATTATTTTTTGGGACTTTCTTTCTTAGCCTCTACTTTTTTAGCAGCAGCCGTCTTTTTAGGCGCCGCTTTTTTAGCTTCTACTTTTTTAGGAGCTGCGGTCTTTTTAGGCGCTGGTTTTTTAGCCTCTACCTTTTTAGGAGCTGCCTCCTTTTTTGCAACCGGTTTTTTGGCCTCTGCTACAGTTTCTTCCTTTTTAACGGTAGCTTTTTTAGCAGGAGTTTTCGCGGAGATGCTCTCAATTTGAATTTCAGTTAAAAATTGGCGATGACCATTTTTCACTCTGTAACCTTTTCTACGTTTCTTTTTAAAAACGATAACCTTATCACCTTTCAAGTGATTTAAAACTTTGGCAGTAACTACTGCTCCTTTTATAGCCGGGGCGCCAACGGTAATTTTCCCATCATCCATTAAAAGAATATTGTCAAAATTAACATTTGAACCTTCTTTTTCCTGTAAACGATTTACAAAAACCTTTTGATCTTTTGCTACTTTAAACTGCTGCCCTGCTATCTCTACAATTGCGTACATAAGTATATATTTCGCT
>DAOUPU010000087.1 GCA_030625995.1 Flavobacteriaceae bacterium | reverse complement strand
TGTTGGAGAATATTCACAGTCCTGTCTGGGCAGAGAGCGTTTATTTGAATTTGGAAGTATTAAAAATAGTACGCCTGTAATTCTTATTAGATTGAATTATGCCGTGGAAATGCGTTATGGGGTTTTGGTTGATATTGCGATCAAAGTGCGGGATCAAGAAACAATTGATTTGACCATGGGATATGCCAATGTGATTTGGCAGGGAGATGCCAATGAAATGATCTTAAGGAGTATTCAATATTGTAATTCTCCTGCTAAACATCTTAATATAAGCGGAAATGAAGTAATTTCGGTTGCTGATATTGCTTGTAGATTTGGCGAAATTATGAATAAAGGGGTTAAATTATCTGGGGTTGAAGCGGACACCGCCTTACTGGTCAATGTAGCCCATGGGCACGAATTGTTGGGCAGTCCTGCAGTAGATCTGAACCAAGTAATAAAATGGACTGCAAACTGGATAGGAAATAACAAGCGCATATTAGGAAAAGCTACTCATTTTGAAGTAAGAGATGGAAAATATTAATCGTATAATACTAATAAAATGAGTAACGTTCTATCTGATGAACTACAACAAGTTTTGAATAGTGGATTAGTCATTCCAGCCAATCCAACGGCACTCACCAAATCTCTAAAATTAGATGAGAGGAGACAAAGAGCACTATCTCGTTATTATCTCGATGCAGGGTCGGGAGGTTTAGCCATTGGAGTACATACCAGTCAATTCGAAATTCGTGATGTCGGATTATATCAACCTGTTTTGGAATTAGGAAAAGAAGAAATTGATTCCTTTAGTGAAAAAACAAATAAAAATATTTTCAGAATTGCAGGAGTTTTGGGAAAAACAAAACAGGCGGTTAAGGAGGCGCAAGTGGCAGCAGATCTAGGTTTTCATGCTGTTTTACTAAGCTTAGCAGCATTAAAAAATGATACAAATGAGGAATTAATTGCACACTGCAAAACTATTGCTGAAGTACTTCCACTCATTGGATTTTATTTACAGCCTTCTGTAGGAGGACGTATTCTCGATGCAGTATTTTGGCGAAAGTTCTCTCAAATTAAAAATGTGGTCGCCATAAAAATGGCTCCCTTTGACAGGTATCATACGATTGATGTAATCAGGGGAGTGGCCGAATCAGGAAGGGCTAATGAAATTGCATTATATACAGGGAATGATGATAATATTGTTGCCGACCTATTGACAGAATACAGTTTTCCGGTTGGTAATAAATTAATTAATAAGCGAATCGTTGGTGGTCTACTGGGCCATTGGGCGGTTTGGAATAGAAAAGCTGTAGAATTAATGGAGAGAATAAAAAATTCTACGCCATATGAAACTCATGAATTATTAAAATTAGGAATCAAAATAACAGATTCCAATGCTGCTTTTTTTGATTCCAGGAATGGGTTTAAAGGTTCTATTGCCGGGATCCATGAAATATTGATCAGACAGGGTTTATTGGAAGGCAACTATACCATAAACCCGAAGGAGGTTTTAAGCTTGGGGCAAAAAGAGGAAATTGATCGTATTTATGCAATTTACACTGAGTTAAATGATGATCAATTTGTTGCAGAAAATTTAGATAGATGGCTTAGTTAAAATATACAATAAATAGGAAAATTATGAATTTTTTAAGCAAAAAAACGATGAAACAATTTGGGGCAGCCTTATTTCTGGTTATTATAATTACACCTTTTCATCAAATTATTGGTCAAAACGGGACTAATATCGGTAAAATTAGAATTGCATCTTGTCAATTTCCAGTTTCTTCTGATATATCTGCTAATTTGATTTGGATCACTGATCAGATGATTGCGTCCAGTCTTAAGAAGGCAACAATAGTTCATTTTTCTGAATGTTCTTTAACAGGCTATCCAGGAGTGGATATGGATTCTATGGACAATTTTGACTGGGATGAATTGAGTGTAGCCACGGATTCTATTATGGCATTGGCAAAGGATTTGAAATTATGGGTGATCCTGGGTTCAATTCATAAGTTGAACGGAGATAATAAACCTTTTAACTGTTTATACTTGATCAACTCAGATGGAGAATTAGTTGACAGATATGATAAAAGATTTTGTACCGGTGGAGATTTGAAGTTTTTCTCCCCCGGAGACCATTTTGTCAACTTTGATCTTAACGGGGTTAATTGTGGGCTGCTGATATGTTATGATGTTAGGTTTCCTGAACTCTATCGAGAATATCGAAGCCTGAATACAGAAGTGATCTTCCAATCATTTCACAATGCAAGACAGAAAAAAGGGTCTATTCACCCCATAATTATGCCTCTTACATCACAAGCTAGAGCAGCAACGAATTATTTCTATATGTCATTGACAAATTCATCAGCAGCAGAAAGTTGGCCTAATCATTTTATTACACCTGACGGATTAATTCAAAATAAATTGACGCCAAATACCCCTGGGGTATTGATCTCAGATATTGACACAAAAGTAAAATATTATGATGCAAGCAGACCTTATAGGGCAGATGCTATAAATGGTAAGCTGAATAGCGGAGAGATTTTGCCCGATTCACTCTCAAATAACAGGGCAAAGAGGTAAATTAATATGCTTGAAACTTTGATGAATGTAAAAAATATGCTGTGTATGAATAAATGTGTTTATTAATTACAAAATTATGCATTATGAAAAATCATTTTTCTATTATTATCATAATTTCATTTGCTTGGCTCCTAATCGCTTGTAATAAAAAAAGAACCCATCTAAAAAAAAGGTAGAGATCATGAATAAACTCATAATTAAAGAAATAGGTTATACTAAACCTTTAAGTATTGACCTTACTGAAAAATTGCTAGAAGATAATTCGGAGTTACAGACTATTGGCAATTTAAACTGGCTGGAATATTCCTATAAACCTAAAGTAGATTTTAGAATTGCATATTGCCAGGATCAGATATTATTGAATTACTATGTTAATGAAGAAAATATTATGGCCAAAGAGACCAGGGTGAATGGTAACGTGTACAAAGATAGTTGCGTAGAGTTCTTCATATCACCGGACCAAAATGATGTTTACTATAATTTCGAATTCAGTTGTATAGGAACAATTCATGTCGGTTATGGAGAGGTTGGAACATCAAAGGCTATGATAGATCCGGAAATCCTAAAATTAATTTCCATAAGATCCTCTTTAAGAAATCAACCCTTCGACGAAAGAAAAGGTGGACATGAATGGGAAATGATGATTATGATCCCAAAAGAATGCCTTGCTTATGATAAAGAAATTGTACTAAAAGGGCTTCAGGCAAATGCTAATTTTTACAAATGTGGAGATGATACTTCTAAACCACATTATATTACATGGAATCCTATTCGAACTGAGATTCCTGATTATCACCAGCCAAGATATTTTGGTGAGATATCATTTGAACAATAAGATTTAAATATGATGAAAAAAATTATCCTTTTATTACTGTCACTAACCATTGCAAATTGTACTAAAAAGCCGGAATATTATTCTATGGGCGATTTTGGAAAGGTTGATAAAATAGATGTACATATTCATATCAACACAAAAAGAGATGCCTTTGTAGATCAAGCCAGGAAAGATAATTTCAGATTGTTGGATATTGTAGTGGATGGATCAAATGGGAAGGATAAAATTATAGAAAAATACAATATTCGTTTGGATACGAAAACTAGAAATCCTGAGGATGTAGAATTTGCAACGGCATTTTCAATTAAAGAATGGGACGACCCAAACTGGGTTAAGAATACCTTGGACTGGTTGAATAAGAGTTTTGAAGAGGGTGCCATTGCGGTAAAAGTGTGGAAAAACATTGGGATGGTTTTCAGGGATAGAAATGGAGAATTAGTGATGATCGATGATCCAAAATTAGATTCAATCTTTAATTTCTTAACCGATAAGAAAATCCCCGTGATCGGACATCTTGGAGAGCCTAAAAATTGTTGGTTGCCTATAGAAGAAATGACGGTTAACAATGACAAAGGATATTTTAAAGATCATCCTCAATACCATATGTACAAACATACGGATATGCCATCCTATGAAGAGCAAATCGCAGCGAGGGACAGAATGCTGGAGAAGAATCCAAAACTAATTTTTATGGGTGCTCATTTGGGGAGTCTGGAGTGGAGCGTAGATGAATTGGCTAAAAGACTGGATAAATTCCCAAACATGTCTGTTGACATGGCTGCAAGAATCGGACAAGTTTTTCACCAGACAAAAGAAGATAGAGAGAAAGTAAGAGCTTTCTTTATAAAATATCAGGATCGCGTACTTTATGCAACGGATATGGGAGACAATGGTAAGGATGATGCCATTAAAAAACAAAGTGAAATGCATCGAACATGGCTTCGGGACTGGCAATATTTTACTTCGGACGATGTAATGACAAGTGATCTGATCTCGGGCGAATTTCAAGGTTTGCATCTTCCTCGTGAGGTGATAGATAATATCTATTTGAAAAATGCGCAAAAATGGCTAAAAATGTTTCCGGAGGATAAAAGATAGATGGCAGTTCAATTGTTTAATGAGGCTATAAATGAATAATGAAAACCAAATAACCACTTGATTTTTCTCATACTCGATATTTTAGTCCTTCAAATTTTCTGGAACTATATCGCAGCGTTTATTTATATGAGAAGTAGCAATTCAAAAGAGTGTCTTACTATTTTTTCTTAGGAACCGATTTCTTTTTAATATCCTTTACTTTTTTTGAGTTATCCATATTTTTATAATAAGGATCTAAGGGATAGCAACCGGAAATTAGTCCATGACGCGGTGCAGTTGTACAATCACTAAAAGTCCTACACACTTTTTTTCTTTTTAGATGTTTGCCCTCCAAAACATCTGCCGGCAGATCGTGATAACTTAGTATCATCCTTCCTAAACCTATGAAATCGACTTTATTATTTCGAATATTATATTGCCCCACATTGGGTAACCAATCTTGCAAATAGCTATAGCAAGAACCAACAATTAATAAATCACTTCTATAGGCTTTTAATTTTGCAGCTACCTCTATTTGTCTGGCCACACCAACTAATGGATCTTCTGGTGGCAAATATCCATCCGACGGTGGGAAAGTAGCAGGTCGCTGAATATGCGGATTATAGTATGGACTACCTCCTGTAACGCATACCAGTTCTATGTCTAATTCGGCCAGCAAATCTAAAAATCTATAGGGCTCTGTTAAATCAATTCCAACACCGGTGGAATCGCCTCCAAAGGCATACACATAAGGGACTTGTAGATCGGGGGGTAATATACCCTTTTTATCCTTTCCTAATACAAATGGAGAAAAATCAAAAGCGGAAAATCGAACACCAATTTCTAAACACGGTACCGTAGCCCTTATTCCTGCAACAACATCTCTTAAAAATCGTGTACGGTTTTCAAAACTGCCGCTATATTTATCATGTTCTTCTATATTACTAAGTAATTCGTGGGTAAGATACCCGTGGCAATGTTTAATATCTACAAAGTTAAAACCAGCCTGATAAGCCAGTTTTGCCGCCCTGACATAATCTAATACTAATAGATCAAGATCACTTTCATCTAACAAAGTAACTTTAGTATTGTTTTTGAATTTTTTGTCCAGTTCAGGATGATGGTAAATTATTTGGGGTTCTGCCACGGTATGCTTTGTAGGGCATGAGAATCGCCCGGAATGTGTTAATTGTAGACCTACCAGTAGATCATCTGTGGTTCCAAATCTTTCCCTATGTGTCTTTCTAAGCGTATTTAACAGATCATGTAAGCTATCTACCGTATTTTCATTGATCAATAATTGATTAGGATTCGACCTCCCATCTTGCCTGACAGCTACGGCTTCCCCTCCCCAAATTAATTTGGCACCACTATCTCCAAAATTTTTCCATCTTCTGTGGGTATGTACCGTCGGTTTTCCATCATAGGTACTGTCCCATCCTTCCATGGGTAAAACACAAAAGCGGTTTCCAATACTAAAACCATTTTTCATTTTATACGATTTTCCTAATGGTGACTCTGAACCACTTAAGAGCTTTTCATCAAAAGGTAATAGTATATCTAAATTTGAAATATAATTTCTCAGAAATGTAGCTTCTTTTAATGTTGCTATTTTTTTAATGGTATTATTATTCATATTTTCAACAATTTATATCAAACATTTAATGATTGTTCATGATGATTCACAAAAGTATATGCAATATTAATGAAGAGATAAGATAATTTGTGATTTTACGGGTACTTTTATAAATAATACTTAATTAAATATTTGTGAAATCGAACTATAATTGGATTAAATCTATTAATAACAACAAACTAAATTTGAATATCCAAGGGGCATTACTTGCTTTCTCAGTCCCTAATAATTCTTTCATAATCATTTCTATTCTTCAACAATATATTTCAAACAAAAAATTATTTTGCATTTACTTACCAGAATAAGAGTATTTAAATTCCTAATTCTAAACTAGAACCATTTGATAAAAATCCACCAGAAAAAAAACAATCTTTTAAACATGTTAAAGCAATATTTTTCTTTTTTCTTGCTCTTTTTTAACTACATTTGAAATTGATTAGTAACAATAATTTTAATTTTTCGATGAAAAAATCATTGTTAATCAAACTTCATATCTATGCAGGAATATTTACTTCCTTTTATTTAATTGTTTTCGGTTTTAGTACCATTATTTTAAATCATGATATTTCATTAAGGAATGATATAGTTACTAAACAATGGGATGCTGAAATAATTATAGACACTACATTAACTGATCGACAATTTGCTGAATACATCAGAGACCAAATTGGATTTATGGGTTGGGTTCCGCCATGGAAATATCAGCGGAATGCAAGTAATTTTAAATTTGAGATTGTGAGAATTGGTAAAAATTATAGGCTGAGTGTTAACCTCCAAAATGGTTCGGTGGAAATTTTTGAAATTCCGAGAGGCTTTCTGGATGTTTTCAATGGTTTGCATTTTTTTAATGGAAATATTCCAAACGCACCATTTTTTATTAGAACATGGCAAGTATATCAATGGTTGTCACTTTTTATTATGGGCCTGTCCCTGGTCCTCGGGATATGGTTGTGGTTAAAATATAGTTATAGACCCTGGCAAGGCTTTGTCTTTGGTTCTCTGTTTATTGGTACAATAATTATAATGATACTGATATGAAATACAATTTCTATTACTTCATTAAAAAGATTCATTTATTTGCTTCTTTGACTATTCTAGCCTTGCTAATAATGTATTTAACAACTAGCTTTATGATGATTTATCATGATTATTTTAAGGTCACTAAGAAGGAGGATTCTGTATCTGTTGCGGTATTGTCTGGACAGTTAACGGAAGCAAATTGGCCGTCCTTTTTGGATCAACATAAAATTCATGGAAGATTAGTGAAAGAAAATTTGGATAGAAAAGGAAATTTGATCCGAAGGTATGAAAAGGTAGGGCAGGCAACGGAAGTGATAATATTTAAAGATAATGGGAGTGTACAAATCAATAGAAAGGAGCTCAACCTTGCCGGTAAAATAATTGGTCTGCACAGAATACGCGGGTACGGTGGCAAAATTCAATACAATATTTATGCAATTTTACTTGATATTACCGGAATTAGCCTCATTCTCTTTGCCTTTACCGGAGTAATTCTATGGTTAAAACTGTTAAAACACAATAAAGTAGCATGGATAATATTGATTTTGGGATTCCTGTACGTAAGCTCAATAATTGGTTATTTAATTTTTATTTAAATGATATTGTAAAGAATTTAAAGACTATAAATATTTTAATCAGAGCAAGAGGAGGAGCCTTAAAAATTGATTACGCAGGAATCGATTATCATATCTCAGAAAAAGACAAGATCAATAGAAAATCCAAGCAGATAATTGGACAAAAAGCAGCAAACTATGTTCGTGAAGGCGACACTATAATGATCGATTTTGGAACGACTACCACGGAGTGTGTTAGAAATTTAGATAAAAAAAGAGCGTTGACCGGTGTTTGATATTCAATTTGTGTTAACCGTCATTCCGTGATTTATTGCTGTTTGGAACCTCATCACGAAGTTCTAATACATAAATCGGGTATAAGACATACTATCCCAGTTCCGGTCCGCTTATCAAAAATTGGTTTTGCTTCTTTCCAGAATAGTCATTTGTTTTCAGGTACATTCGTGTAAAACTACGTTCATATTTGAAATTTTTAAAAAGCAACCACTCGATTAACTCATTTTGATCAGCCAAAACATCAACCAAAATAGGTTTTTCTCCCAGTACTTTAAATGTGGCATTGAGCAGAACTTTAGCCATACTTAATGAATCGGCTACAAGTGGCCCTATTTGCATATAATTACATCCCTCTCTACTAAAAATAAAACCTTTCAAATGATCTTCTTGCTTAAGCTGAAAGCTAATTTTCTTTTTATTAGATGATAAATAACGAAACAACTCCGGCCTTTCAATGCCAAAAATCATTTTATCAAGAGGTAAAAGGCCATTAATGTCGTCTGGTAGTATGTTTGAGATTTCGTATGATCTTGTATGCTCTTGATCGATGATCTCGCTAGGAAATTTAGAACGAACCATTCTATCGATCGCATACTCTTCCACAAACCCAATTTTTTTGTATACCGGTATACCAGCCGGTGTTGCATCAAGCTTAATAGAATTGCATTTATCTAATCTTTTGATAATGTTACTCAGAAGAATTTTACTTACACCAAATCCTCTGTAGTTCTCAGAAACCAGCATCATGCCAATCCATGCCAGCTTTTGCTGATAGCCTATGGCTGTAACGCTTCCGATCACCTTATTTTCGGTTACAGCTACATGACAATATTTGGGATTAGATTTAATTAAAAAAAGCCAATCTTCTTCTGTTTGGTTCCAGTTTTCCGCATTTTTGATTTGCATTAGAGCCTCCAGATCAGCAGGTCTCATTTCTCTTATACTTATGTCAAATTTTCCATTTTTTAACATTTTAAAAAGGGGGTTAATTTACAGAATAACCTTTCTGAATATATTACAAAGCATTAAAATATACAATTAGTTTGCTATACATGATGTAAACCAAAACACAAATCAAAATAAAGCCAAATATGGCGAGAATGTTTTGATACAATGTGTTTTTATATTTGCCCATTACATCCTCCCGATTAACCAGTAAAATTAATCCAATAGCAATCAAAGGTACAGCCAGCATAGAGGAAGCCTGTGCGAGAATTAATGAATAAACTGC